>NZ_VWWK01000145.1:0-17683 GCF_011753035.1 Burkholderia sp. Ax-1720
CGCGGCATGCCGCACCGGGGCGCTGCCGCAGGCGGCCAGCAGCGCCGCCGTCGCGATCGCGGCGGCCCAGGCGGCCAGCCGCGGCCCGAACCGCCTACAATGTTCGTACTTGATGGAAACCGCCATGTCTGATCTGTTCGACGAATACCCGATGCTGATCTTCGCGCTGGAATCGCTGCTGGCGCTCGGCCTGCTGATCTTCATCGTGCTCTGGACCGCGTCCGGCAAGAAGAAGGCCCGCTCGCGCCCCGACGATCCGCCGCGCCGCCCGTAAGCACGCCGCGCCGCGCCCTCAGTGCAGCGTGCGCGGCATGTGCAGCGCGAATTCGGCGACCGGCGCCTCGAAGCGCTCGCCGTCCTCGGCCACGCAGAAATACGCGCCGCGCATGGTGCCCACGGGCGTGGCGATCACCGCCCAGCTGGTGTACTCGAATTGCTCGCCCGGCTTGAGCAGCGGCTGGTGGCCGACCACGCCGAGTCCCTTCACTTCCTGGACCTTCTGTTCGCTGTCCGTGATGACCCAGTGCCGCGCGATCAACTGCGAGGCCACCTGACCGGTGTTGACGATCGTCAGCGTGTACGCGAATGCGTATTGACGGCGTTCCGGGTCGGATTGTTCCGGCAGATACGCCGTTTTCACCGACACGCTGAATTCATACTGGCTCATGGCAATCCCGCTTCGAAGGTCGACCGGCGCCCACGATCCGGCGCCGCGCGGGCAGCCGCCTGGGCGACCCGCACTGGTTCGGCATTCTGCTTGATGCGGCCCCCGCCCGCAACCGCGCGGCCTGCCGGGGCCGCCCGCGGCGGTAGAATGGCGCTTTTGCATAAGCACGTCCCCCTACCGCCATGACGCAATTCCGTATCGCTCCCAGCATCCTGTCGGCCGACTTCGCCCGTCTCGGCGAGGAAGTCCGCAACGTGGTCGCCGCCGGCGCCGACTGGATCCACTTCGACGTGATGGACAACCATTACGTCCCGAACCTGACGATCGGCCCGCTGGTCTGCGAGGCGATCCGCCCGCATGTGCAGGTGCCGATCGACGTGCACCTGATGGTGCGCCCGGTCGACCGGATCGTCCCCGATTTCGCCAAGGCCGGCGCCAACGTGATCAGCTTCCACCCGGAAGGCTCGGATCACATCGACCGCACCCTGTCGCTGATCAGGGACCACGGCTGCAAGGCCGGCCTGGTGTTCAACCCGGCCACGCCGCTGCACTACCTCGACCACGTGATGGATCGCCTCGACCTGATCCTGATCATGTCGGTGAACCCGGGCTTCGGCGGCCAGTCCTTCATTCCCGAGGCGCTGCGCAAGATCCGCGAGGCGCGCGCCAAGATCGACGCCTATCGCGAGCGCACCGGCCGCGAGATCCACCTGGAAGTGGACGGCGGCGTGAAGGTCGACAACATCGCCGAGATCGCGGCAGCCGGCGCGGACACCTTCGTGGCCGGCTCGGCGATCTTCGGCAAGCCCGACTACAAGGCGGTGATCGACGAGATGCGCACGGCCCTGGCCGGCGTCGCGAAGGGCTGAGGCGATGAGCGCGTCGATCCGTTTCGCCTCGCCGCGGCTGGTTGCCGCCCTGATCGATCTCGACGGCACCATGATCGATACCGTCGACGACTTCACGGCCGCCCTCAACGCGATGCTGGCGCGGATCGGCGCGCCCGGCACGCAGCGCGACGAGGTCATGCACTACGTCGGCAAGGGCTCGGAAAACCTGATCGTCCAGGTGCTCAAGCCGCGCCTGGCCGAAGCCGAGGCGCAGGCGCGCTTCGACGAGGCGCTGGCGATCTACCAGGCCGAGTACGCCACCATCAACGGCCGCCACACGCGGCTCTACCCCGACGTCGAGGCCGGCCTGGCCGCGATGCGCGCGGCCGGCCTGGCGCTGGCCTGCGTCACCAACAAGCCGTATCGCTTCGCGCTCGAGTTGCTCGCGCAGTACCGGCTCGACGGCTATTTCGGCGTGGTGCTCGGCGGCGACAGCCTGCCCCGCAAGAAGCCCGATCCGCTGCCGATGCTGACCGCCTGCCAGCGGCTGGACGTCGAACCGGCGCTGGCGGTGGCGATCGGCGACTCCGAAAACGACGCGCTGGCGGGCCGCGCGGCGGGCCTGGCGACGCTGACGGTGCCCTATGGCTACAACCACGGCAAAGCTATACAAACGATAAATTCGGATGGTATAGTCGATTCGCTGCTCGAGGCGGCGCAGGTCATTACCGCGCACAACGCCGTCGAGCGAACCCTCTGATTTATTCTTCCATCCGCATGTTTCTGAACAAAAAACGGAGTCTGAGCAGCATCGACCGGGGAGCCTGGCCCTGGCGTCGCTGGTCGCGCTAACCTCGCTCCCGAGGTTCGCCGAAGCCTGTCTTCGGCATCCGTTTTTTGTTTTGCTGCGCGATTCGCGCCTCGTCACTCGATTGTCCATGCCCTGCCCTCGCCCCGAACACCTCGCGTCCGGGCGCCGGGAACGCGCATCGGTCGCTCGCACGACGATGGTGCAAGCCGGTCAGGCCCTGACCGCAACCCGCCCCCGGCCCGCCGCGCAGCGACCGCGATTCTCCCGGCATGCCCTGCCGCTCGTCCCCACAGGACCGGAACATGACTGAACTCGAATTCCAATCGCTCGCGAATCAAGGCTACAACCGCATCCCGCTGATCGCGGAAGCGCTCGCCGACCTCGAAACCCCGCTCTCGCTGTACCTCAAGCTGGCGCAGTCCGAGCGCGGCGGCGCCAATTCCTTCCTGCTCGAATCGGTGGTCGGCGGCGAACGCTTCGGCCGCTACTCGTTCATCGGCCTGCCGGCCCGCACCCTGGTGCGCACCAGCAAGGGCGTCTCCGAGGTGGTCACCGACGGGAAGGTGGTGGAGACGCACGAAGGCGATCCGTTCACCTTCATCGAGCAATTCCAGGCACGTTTCAAGGTGGCCCAGCGCCCCGGCCTGCCGCGCTTCTGCGGCGGCCTGGCCGGCTACTTCGGCTACGACGCGGTGCGCTACATCGAGAAGAAGCTGGCCGACACGGCACCGCCCGACGACCTGCACCTGCCCGACATCCAGCTGCTGCTGAGCGAGGAAGTCGCCGTGATCGACAACCTGGCCGGCAAGCTCTACCTGATCATCTACGCCGACCCGTCGCGCCCCGAGGCCTACCCGCGCGCCAAGCAGCGCCTGCGCGAGCTCAAGCAGCGCCTGCACTCGACGGTGCAACCGCCGGTGACCTCGCCGAGCGTGCGCACCGAAACCTTCCGCGAATTCAAGAAGGACGACTACCTGGCCGCCGTGCTCAAGGCCAAGGAATACATCGCCGAGGGCGAGCTGATGCAGATCCAGGTCGGCCAGCGCCTGACCAAGCCCTATCGCGACAATCCCCTCTCGCTGTACCGCGCGCTGCGTTCGCTGAACCCCTCGCCGTACATGTACTACTACAACTTCGGCGAATTCCACGTGGTGGGCGCCTCGCCCGAGATCCTGGTGCGCCAGGAAAAGCGCGGCGAGGACCAGATCGTCACGATCCGCCCGCTGGCCGGCACGCGCACGCGCGGCAACACGCCGGAGCGCGACGCCGCGCTCGCCACCGAGTTGCTCAACGACCCGAAGGAAATCGCCGAGCACGTGATGCTGATCGACCTGGCGCGCAACGACGTGGGCCGCATCGCCACCACCGGCTCGGTCGCCGTGACCGACAAGATGGTGATCGAGAAGTACTCGCACGTGCAGCACATCGTCAGCTCGGTGGAAGGCAAGCTCAAGCCCGGCATGACCAACTACGACGTGCTGCGCGCCACCTTCCCGGCCGGCACGCTGTCGGGCGCGCCCAAGGTGCGCGCCATGGAGCTGATCGACGAACTCGAGCCGGTCAAGCGCGGCCTGTACGGCGGCGCGGTCGGCTACCTGTCGTTCTCGGGCGAGATGGACCTGGCCATCGCGATCCGCACCGGCCTGATCCACAACGGCAATCTCTACGTGCAGGCCGCGGCCGGCGTGGTGGCCGACTCGGTGCCCGAATCCGAATGGCAGGAAACCGAGAACAAGGCGCGCGCCGTGCTGCGTGCGGCGGAACAGGTGCAGGACGGCCTCGACAGCGACTTCTGAACGGAGACTGACCATGCTGCTGATGATCGACAACTACGATTCGTTTACCTACAACCTGGTCCAGTACTTCGGCGAACTCGGCGAAGACGTGCGGACCTATCGCAACGACGAGATCACGCTCGCGCAGATCGCCGAGCTCGATCCCGAGGCGATCTGCCTGTCGCCGGGCCCGAGCAACCCGCAGCACGCGGGCATCACGCTCGAGGTGCTGCGCGAGTTCGCGGGCAAGAAGCCGATCCTGGGCGTGTGCCTCGGCCACCAGGCGATCGGCGAGGCCTTCGGCGGCCGCGTGATCCGCGCCAAGACCATCATGCACGGCAAGGTGAGCCGCATCGAGACCGACGGCCGCGGCGTGTTCGCCGACCTGCCCCGGCACTTCGACGTGACGCGCTACCACTCGCTGGCGATCGAGCGCGAGACGCTGCCCGACTGCCTGGAAATCTCGGCCTGGACCGAGGACGGCGAGATCATGGGCGTGCGCCACAAGACGCTGCCGATCGAGGGCGTGCAGTTCCACCCCGAATCGATTCTCTCCGAGCACGGCCACGCGCAGTTGCAGAACTTCCTGAAGCAGGCGCGCGCGAGCGCGGCCCAGCCGGCATGAGCGGGGATGCGATGACGATTACCCCGCAGGAAGCGCTGCAGCGCACGATCGAGCACCGCGAGATCTTCCACGACGAGATGCTGCACCTGATGCGGATGATCATGCGGGGCGACATGTCGCCCGTGATGGCCGCCGCGATCATCACCGGCCTGCGCGTGAAGAAGGAGACGATCGGCGAGATCGCCGCGGCCGCCACCGTGATGCGCGAATTCGCGCGCCACGTCGAGGTGGCCGACAACTCGAACTTCGTCGACATCGTCGGCACCGGCGGCGATGGCTCGCACACCTTCAACATCTCGACCGCGACCATGTTCGTGTCGGCCGCGGCCGGCGCCAAGGTGGCCAAGCACGGCAACCGCAGCGTCTCGAGCAAGTCAGGCAGCGCCGACGTGCTCGACGCGCTCGGCGTCAACATCGATCTCGCTCCCGAGCAGGTGGCGGCCTCCATCGAGGCCACCGGGATGGGCTTCATGTACGCGCCGAACCATCATCCGGCGATGAAGAACATCGCGCCGGTGCGCCGCGAGCTCGGCGTGCGGACCCTGTTCAACATCCTCGGGCCGCTGACCAACCCGGCCGGCGCGCCCAACCAGCTGATGGGCGTGTTCCACCCCGACCTGGTCGGCATCCAGGTACGCGTGATGCAGCGGCTCGGCGCCGAGCACGTGCTGGTGGTCTACGGCAAGGACGGCATGGACGAGGTCTCGCTCGGCGCGGCCACCCTGGTGGGCGAGCTGCGCGACGGCAAGGTCACCGAATACGAGATCCATCCCGAGGATTTCGGCCTGCAGATGGTGTCGAACCGCACGCTGAAGGTCGAGAATGCCGACGAGTCGCGCGTGATGCTGCTCGAGGCGCTCGACAACAAACCCGGCGTGGCGCGCGAGATCGTCACGCTGAACGCGGGCACCGCGCTTTACGCGGCCAATATCGCGCCCTCGATCGCCGAGGGCATCGGCCTCGCGCGCGAAGCCATCGCCAGCGGCGCGGCGCGCGCCAAGGTCGACGAGCTGGTACGCTTCACCAGTCAGTTTCCGCGCTGAACCCCTGCGTGCCGACCGGCCAGCCGGTCGGCCAATCCACCCGGATCCCGGTCCGAACCCCATTCCGTCGGATTTGCCATGAGTGACATCCTCAACCGAATCATCGGCGTCAAGCGCGAGGAAATCGCCGCCGCGCTGCAGAGCACGCCGCTCGAAGCCCTCGAGCTGGAAGCCGAAACCCGCGATCTGCGCGACTTCGTCGGCGCGCTGCGCGCCAGGCACGCGGCCGGCCAGTCCGCCGTGATCGCCGAGGTGAAGAAGGCCAGCCCCTCCAAGGGCGTGCTGCGCGAGCATTTCGTGCCGGCCGAGATCGCCGCCTCGTATGCGCAGCACGGCGCGGCCTGCCTGTCGGTGCTGACCGACGAGCAGTTCTTCCAGGGCAGCGCGCGTTATCTCGAGGAAGCCCGCGCGGCCTGCGAGCTGCCGGTGCTGCGCAAGGACTTCATCGTCGACGCCTACCAGGTGCTCGAAGCGCGTGCGATGGGCGCCGACGCGATCCTGCTGATCGCCGCCGCGCTCGACACGCCGCAGATGCAGGACCTGGAAGCCTATGCGCATTCGCTGGGCCTGGCGGTGCTGGTCGAGGTGCATGACCGCGACGAGATGAACGAGGCGCTCACGCTGAAGACGCCGCTGATCGGCATCAACAACCGCAACCTGCGCACTTTCGAGACCACCATCGAGACCACGCTGGGCATGCTCGACATGGTGCCGGCCGATCGCATCGTGGTGACCGAATCGGGCATCCTCGCGCGCGCCGACGTGGAACGCATGAAGGCGGCCGACGTGCACTGCTTCCTGGTCGGCGAGGCCTTCATGCGCGCCGAGCAACCGGGCGAGGAACTCGCCCGGATGTTCTTCTGACGCGTATCGCAATGGCCATCGAAACCGAAATCAAGCTGGCGCTCCCAGCCGGCGCGCAGGGCGCGGCCCGCAGTGCGCTGGACGCCTGCGCCGGCGCGGCGGGCCGCGAGATCCATCTCGCCAACGTCTATTACGACACGCCCGATCTCGCCCTGGCACGGGCCAAGAGCGCCATTCGCGTGCGCCTCGCGCCGCAAGGCTGGCTGCAGACCTTCAAGACGGTCGGTTCGGCCGAACAGGGCCTGCATACGCGCCACGAATGGGAGCTGCCGGTAGCCGGCGATGCGCTGGAGATCGACGCGCTGCTGGCCGTCTGCGACGTGCCGGCCGCGGCCGACGCGCTGCGCGCGGCCGCGCCGCGGCTGGTCGCGCTGTTCCGCACCGATTTCGCGCGCACACTCTGGCGCATCGTCCGTGACGGCAGCACCGTCGAGGCCGGGCTCGATCTCGGCGAGATCATCGCCGAGGTGGACGGCGACACGCGTCGCGCGCCGATCCGCGAGATCGAACTCGAATTGATCGAGGGCGACGAGGCCGTGCTGCACACGCTCGCGAACGAACTCAAGGCCGCGCTGCCGGGCCTCGCGCCCGACGACCAGAGCAAGGCGCAGCGCGGCTACCGCCTGCGCGACGCCTGAACCATGGCGAGCCGTTCCCCCTCCCGCGCCAAGCCGGGCGCCGTCTCGCAAGCGTCACTGTTCGACGAACCGGCCACGTCCACGCCCGGCGACACCGAAACCGCCGCGATCGCGGCGGATGTCGGCGCCGGCGCGGCACCGGCGGCGCTGCCGCTCGAGGCGCAGTTCGAGGCCCTGCCCACCGCATGGCGCGAGCTGCTCGCGCCCTTCGTGTCGAGCGACGCCTACGCCCCGCTGTGCCGCTTCGTCGACGCCGAACGCGCGGCCGGCAAGACGATCTACCCGGCCGACGTGTTCCGCGCGCTGCGCCTGACCTCGCCCGACGAGGTCCGCGTGGTGATCCTCGGCCAGGACCCGTATCACGGCGACGATCGCGGCACGCCGCAGGCTCACGGCCTGGCCTTCTCGGTGCCGCCGGCGGTACGCCCACCGCCTTCGCTGCGCAATATCTTCAAGGAAATCGCCGCGAACTTCGGGCACGACACGCCGATGCACGGTTGTCTCGACTCCTGGGCGCGCCAGGGCGTGCTGCTGCTCAACACCGTGCTGACGGTCGAGCAAGGCGCGGCCGCGAGCCACGCGAAACGCGGCTGGGAGCCCTGCACCGATACGCTGATCCGCGAACTGGCGCGCCGCCATCGCGCCCTGGTGTTCATGCTGTGGGGCGCGCACGCGCAGGCCAAGCGCGCGCTGTTCGATACCAGCGCGCATTGCGTGCTCGAGTCGCCGCATCCCTCGCCGCTGTCCGCGCACCGCGGCTTCCTCGGCAACCGGCATTTCGCGCTGGCCAACGACTACCTGGCCGAGCACGGCAAGGCGCCGATCGACTGGCGGCTACCCGCCGAGGCCGTCACGCTGGCCTGAAGCCGGGCCACGCCCGATCCGTCCGCCGCAAACGAAACAGCCCGACCGGCCTATGCCGATCGGGCTGTTTTCATTCGAGGCAGCAGCCGAAGCGCGCGCCCGGGGGGGCGCGGCGCACGCTCCGGAAAGCCGCCTCAGGCTGCCGCGGCGATCGCTTCGCGGGCTGCCGCCAGCGCGGCCGTTTCCGCGTCCGGGCCCATGTTCAGGCCTTCGGCGTGGATGAAGTTGACGTCGGTCATGCCCAGGAAGCCCAGGAAGGTCTTCAGGTACGGCGTCTGCGTGTCGTTCGGCGTGCCGAGGTACTTGCCGCCGCGGGCCGAGACCACGAACACCTTCTTGCCCGTGACCAGGCCTTCCGGGCCGTTCGCGGTGTAGCGGAAGGTCACGCCGGCGCGGGCGATCCAGTCGAAATAGGTCTTCAGTTGCGAGGAGATGCCGAAGTTGTAGAGCGGCGCGGCGATCACGACGATGTCGGCGGCCTGCAGTTCGGCGACCAGTTCGTCGCTCTTCGCGACGATCGCGTTCTGCTCGGCGCTGCGTTGTTCGGCCGGCGTGAAGAAGGCGCCGAGCACGGCGTCGTCGAGGTGCGGCTGCGCGTTAGCGAGCAGGTTGCGCACCACCACCTTGGCGCCCGGGTTGGACTGGGCCAGCTTGGCGGTCAGTTCGTCGGACAGTTGGGTCGAGCGGGCGCCTTGCGAGCGGGCGGCGGAATTGATTTGCAGGATGGTCGTCATGTCGGGCTCCGTTGGGTTTGCGCTGGAAGCAGCGCGAGTGGGGCCCATTGTGCGGATCCCCCCCGACATGAAAAAGCGGGCCGCCGGCGACGGATTGTTGCAACAGCGGGACAATCCGCCACGACCCATCGCCGGTTTACCGTGCTACAGCCCGAGCCAGGCGTTCTGCCAGGCACGCCGCGCGGCCGGCTTGTCGGCCGCCGCCAGCTTGTAGCGCACCACGTCGGGCGCGTCGAGCCGCAGCGTGGTGGTGCGCAACTCGTCGCGGCGGAAGGCATGGGCTTCGACCCTGTCACCAGGGCGGTAGCGCGCCAGCAGCCCCTCCAGGTTGCTGCCCGTCACGCGCAAACCGTCCAGCGCGACCAGCACGTCGCCGGCCGACAGCCCGGCCCGATGCGCGGCACCGCCCTCGTGCACCACCGCCAGCGTGCAATCGCCGCCACCGCGTACGCGCGCACCGATCGAGGGTTTCGCGCCGGGGCCCGCCTCGGGCGAGAGCGACACGCCGAACGGCTCGAACAGCTCGGCCAGCGGCAGGTCGCGCGTGCCCGAGACGGCATCGTCGAACAAGCGGCCCAGGTCGACGCCGGTCGCCTCGACGATCAGCGCGGCCACCTCGCCCTCGGCCACGCCTCGCGGCTGGCCTTGATAGAAGTCGCGGCCGTAGCGCGTCCAGAGCAGGCGCATCAGGTCGTCCAGCGACTTGCGATTGCGCGTCGCGGCGCGAATCGCCAGGTCGAAGCTCAGCGCCACCAGCGAACCCTTGGTGTAGTAGCTGACGATCGCATTCGAGGCGTTCTCGTCCTGGCGGTAGTACTTGACCCAGGCATCGAACGAGCTTTCCGCCACGCTCTGTCTGGTGCGGCCCGCGCCGCGCAGCACGCCGCCGACGGTGCGGCCCAGCGCAGCCAGGTATTCCTCGCGGCTCATCAGGCCGCTGCGCACCAGCATCAGGTCGTCGTAGTAGGAGGTGAAGCCCTCGAACAGCCACAGCAGCGAGGTGTAGTTCTCCTGCTTCAGGTCGTAGGGCACGAAGGCGGCCGGCTTGATCCGCTTCACGTTCCAGGTGTGGAAATACTCGTGGCTGCACAGGCCCAGGTAGGTGCGGTAGCCCTCGCTGGTTTCCGGGCGGCCCTTCACCGGCAGGTCGGTGCGGTTGCAGATCAGCGCCGTCGAGGCACGATGCTCGAGGCCGCCGTAACCGTCGCTGACGGCCTGCGTCATGAACACGTAGCGCGCCATCGGCGCCTTCTTCGTGCGTGGCTCGAACAGCGCGATCTGCGCCTCGCAGACGCGCTTCAGGTCCGCGCACAGACGCTCCATGTCGAGCCGCGCGACGCGGCCGGCGATCACCACGTCGTGCGGCACGCCATGCGCGTCGAAGCTCGCCAGCGCGAATTCGCCGAGCGTGACGGGATGGTCGATCAGTTCGTCGTAGTTGTCGGCCTCGTAGTCGCCGAACGCGTAGCGCCGCGTGCCGCGCGCCTCGCGCAGCGCCGTCGCCACGCGCCAGCGGCGCGCCGTCTCGCCCTCGGGCTTGCCGATCGCCACCACGCAGGGCGCCGCCTCCTGCCCCTCGACGGCCAGGAACACGCTGGTGCCGTTGAAGAAGCCGCCGGTATCGTCGAGATGCGCGGCGCGCACCGAGAGGTCCCAGGCATAGACCTCGTAGCGCAGCGTCAGCGGCCCCTCGACCGGCGCGGCCTGCCAGCTGTGCTTGTCGGCCTTGGCGATGCGGACCTTGCGGCCGGCCTCGTTGAAGGCGCGCAGCGTGACGATGTTGCGCGCGAATTCCCGCACCATGTAGCTGCCCGGGATCCATACCGGCAGCATGAAGCGCTGGCCGGCCGGGTCCGGCTCGGCGACGCTCAGCGTGACTTCGAACAGGTGGGCGGCGGGGTCCTTGGGGACGATGGAATAGCGGATCGGGGTCATCGGGGGCATCGGCAAAGGTTGGCGAAACGGGCCGGCAACAAAACGGTTCGTGCAGCGGGTTGTGCAGCGGGTTGTGAAGCGGGTTCGAGATGCGAAAAAGGCGCCAGACGAATGCCGGCGCCTCTTGCTGGTTCGGGCGATCAGGCCCGGCGCGTCACTTGACGGCGGCCAGCGCGCTGTTGAGCTGGTCGGCGGACACCGCGCCCGGCAGGCGCGTGCCGTCCGCCAGGATGATGGTGGGCGTGCCCGTCACGTTCAGGCCGCGGCCCAGCGCCAGGTTCTTGTCGAGCGCCGAGGTATCGCAGTTGCCCGCGCCGCTCGGCGGCTGATGGCCGACCATCCAGTTCTCCCAGCTCTTGGCGCGATCCGAGGCGCACCAGATCGCCTTCGACTTGACCGTCGAGTCGGGCGTCAGCACCGGGTAGAGGAAGGTATAGACGGTGATGTTGTCCATCGACTGCAGCGTCGATTCGAAGCGCTTGCAGTAGGGGCAGTTCGGATCCGAGAACACCGCGATCTTGCGCGCGCCGTTGCCCTTCACGTACTTGATCGCGTTGTTGAGCGGCAGGCTGGCGAAATCGACCTTGTTGATCTCGGCCATGCGCGCCTCGGTCAGGTTCTTGCGCGTCTTGGTGTCGACCAGGTCGCCGAGCAGGACGTAATCGCCCGCCGCGTCGCTGTAGACGATTTGCGACCCGAGATTCACTTCGTAGAGGCCCGGGATCGGCGACTTCTCGATGCTCTTGACGGTCGCGTCGCCCAGGCGCGCCTGCAGCGTGGTCTTCAGCTTGTCGGTGGTCTGGTCAGCCTGCGCGGTGCATCCCAGCGTGGCGGCGGCGGTCGCCAGCACGAGCGCGGCGATGCGGACTGTGGTTTTCATTCACTCTTCCTTGGGGGTCTGTCGGAGCACGTCCGTTAGTGTACGACGGTGGGCGAACCCTGTCCGACCGGCCTGCGCCGGATTGGTTCGTCACGAAATCAGGATCGGAATCGGCTCGCGGCGCCGGTGATGGCTGCGCGCCGGCGCCGCGAGCCAGCCGCGGCGGCGCTCAGCCGAGCGCCGAGGCGACCAGCCAGCGCTTGACGAAGGGCTGCGCGCCGACCAGCGCCATGCCGGTGTTGCGGGCCACGCGCGCCAGCGTGCCGGGCAGCGCGAACAGCCGCTGCAGGCCGTCGGTGGCCGCCATCAGCGCGCGGATGTCCTCGCGGCGCGAGCGCTCGTAGCGGCGCAGCAGCACGGTGTCGCCCAGATCGCGAAAGGCTTCGCGCGAGGCGATGGCATCGGCCAGCGCGGCCACGTCGCGCAACCCGAGATTCATGCCCTGCCCGGCCAGCGGGTGGATCAGGTGGGCGGCATCGCCGACCAGGGCCACGCGCGGCGCGATCAGCCGGTCGACGGTCTGCAGCGCCAGCGGGAAACCCTGGGCCGGCGTCACGCAATCGAGCGCGCCGAGCTGGCGATGCGTGACGCGTTCGACCTCGGCCGCCAGTTGCGCCGGATCGAGCGCCAGCAGTTCGTCGGCATGCGCCGTGTGCGCCGACCAGACCAGCGAGACGTGGCCGTCGGGCAGCGGCAGCAGGGCGACGATCTCGCCGTCGCGGAACCACTGCCAGGCGGTTTCGCGGTGCGGCTCGGCAGCCTTGAAATTGGCGACCACGCCGGTCTGGCGATAGTCGCGCCGCTTGACCTTGGCGCCCATCTGGGAACGCACCCAGGAATGCGCGCCGTCGGCACCCACCACCAGGTCGGCCGAGATCACCTCGCCGTTGGCGAGCGACAGCGTGGCGCGCTCGGGCGTGATGTCGAGCCCCTGGGCACGCGTGTCGATCCAGCTCAGGTTCGGCTGGAAGCGCAGCGCCGCATCCAGCGCCCGCTCGACCAGCGAGGATTCGCCGATCCAGGCCAGTTGCGGCACCGCGGCCTGGAAGGCCGAGAAATGCAGCTCCGCCTGGGCGTCGCCGTAGACGCGCATGTCGTAGACGGGCGCGAGCCGCGTGTGCTCGAGCGCCTGCCAGACGCGCAGGCGTTCGAGCAGGGCCTGGGAGCTGGCCGACAACGCGTAGACGCGCGCGTCGAACGCCGTGTCGGCCGCGCGCGGCGCGGCGGGCTGCGCGAGCAGCGCCGTCTTGAGGCCGGCCTGGGTCATGGCGAGCGCCGCGGTCTTGCCGACAAGGCCGCCGCCGACCACGGCGACGTCGAAGGTCTGAGGATGGGCAGTCATGGCGCGCATTATAGCTGCGGGGCCGTTTTTTCCATGTGGCACGGGCTTGCGGAAGATCAGCGCGAACCGGGGTTCGGCGGCGATCTCCAGCGACTCGCCGAGGCTGCGGGACGACCGCGCCGAGCGGCACGACCAAGCGCGGCATGGCAGCGGAGAAAACTGTCGCGCGCGACCGACACGGACAAACCCTGCCCGTGATCGCCACCCGGGTTCCGCGGCCCTTGCCGCCGCGCTCGATCGCCAGTCCGGCGCCCCCTTCCGGCACTGAACGAGCCGTCGCTTGGGCGCTGCGAATTCACCGTGCCGAGCTTCCCGCCCCCGCCTTTTTCGCTCCCTCCACAAGTCGTTGCGATCCGAACCCATTTCATCCGTAACCGCCCCCGCGATCGCCCCGTGAGGCACGGCCCGCAAGCATTACAGCCCACACGTTTCCTTACAAACGCATACCGCTTGTCATGCCCTGCACCGCTACAGTCGGCTCCATTGATGAACCAAAGGGAAACGCCATCATGAAACTCAAACGCATCGCCCTCCTCGCCTCGCTCGCCGTGCTGCTCGGCTCCACTCTCGGCGGCTGCATCGTGGTGCCGGACGGCGGCTACCACCACCATCGCGACTACTATCGCTACTGATCCGCCGCGCGCGAGTCCGGGCGATTCCGGGCTTGCGTGAAATCGTCCATGGCGTGCTATTGTTGATTCGTCGGCCCCGCGTATCACCGGTGACGGAAAGCGACTCTCAACCCCATCTCGAGCATGGCCATGAGCGACGTACACCCCAACCTCACCCAACACGACCGCGTCGAGCTGCTGTGCTGGCTCACCGTCGGAAATCTCGGCGCGTTCTACCTGAACGAATCGTGGCCAGCCGCATCCTTCCAGGTGCAGGCCGCGCACAAGTGGCTCGACCGCCACCTGCGCGAGGCCGATTGGCTCTGCATCGCCAAGCTCGCCGCCGTCGCGCTCGACATCGCCAGGAAGCACGGCGACTTCGTCGAGAAGGCCTGGGCGCGCGACGCCGTCGAGGAAATCATCGATACCGAGGAGCTCGACACGCAGTCGCGGCTCGTCGCGCTGGTGATGGAAGACTGCCGAGCGGCGCTGGCCGACCGACGCGTCGCCGACTGACGGGCGGCGCGCTCGCCAGGAACGGCGAATTCCCGGGGCGGCGACGCTCCGGTCGTTCGACCGCCGGCGCAGCCTGTCGATGCTTGCGTCCGCGGCTCCCGCCGTAACCGGGCTTGCCCTCGCCTCGCCCGCCCCTGGTCGGCAGGCGCCCCGCCCGCCGCGCCGCCGTTTCCGTCCCGCGCCGGCGCCGCCGTCCCTCCCGCTTGAAATCCCCCGATCCGAACGCGATACAATTGCGCCTTTCGCGGGCAGCATCCGCGCGAAACCGCCGGCTCCAGCGCCCGGTCGCGCCGCCTGCCGCCCCGCCCCGGTTCCGTCTTGCGCGGCCGATCGGCCCGAAGCTGCCGGGCGCGCCCCGCGCGAGCACACAACATCTGATCCAGAAAGGTTTCCCATGAGCCTCAAATGCGGCATCGTCGGCCTGCCAAACGTCGGCAAGTCCACCCTGTTCAACGCGCTGACCAAGGCCGGCATCGCCGCCGAGAACTACCCGTTCTGCACCATCGAGCCGAACGTCGGCATTGTCGAGGTACCGGATGCGCGCCTGAAGGCGATCTCGGCGATCGTCAATCCCGAGCGGATCGTGCCGGCGGTGGTCGAGTTCGTCGACATCGCGGGCCTGGTGGCCGGCGCCAGCAAGGGCGAAGGCCTCGGCAACCAGTTCCTCGCCAACATCCGCGAAACCGATGCGATCACCCACGTGGTGCGCTGCTTCGAGGACGAGAACGTGATCCACGTGGCCGGCCGCGTGAACCCGCTCGACGACATCGAGGTGATCAACACCGAGCTGGCGCTGGCCGACCTGGGCACCGTCGAGAAAGCGCTCACGCGCTACTCGAAGGCCGCCAAGTCGGGCAACGACAAGGAAGCGGTCAAGCTGGCCGCCGCGCTCGAGAAGGTGCGCGCCCACCTCGACCAGGGCAAGGCCGTGCGCGGCCTGGACCTGTCCGAGGACGAGCTCGCGATCCTCAAGCCGTTCTGCCTGATCACCGCCAAGCCGGCGATGTACGTGGCCAACGTCAAGGACGACGGCTTCGAGAACAATCCTCACCTGGACGCCGTGCGCAAGTACGCCGAAGCCGAGAAGTCGCCGGTGGTGGCGGTGTGCGCCGCGATCGAGGCCGAGATCGCCGATCTCGACGATGCCGACAAGGAAGCCTTCCTGGCCGACATGGGCATGGACGAGCCGGGCCTGGACCGCGTGATCCGCGCCGGCTTCAAGCTGCTCGGCCTGCAGACCTATTTCACCGCCGGCGTGAAGGAAGTGCGCGCTTGGACCATCCATATCGGCGACACCGCCCCGCAGGCGGCCGGCGTGATCCACACCGATTTCGAGCGCGGCTTCATCCGCGCGCAGACCATCGGCTACGAGGACTACATCGCCTACAAGGGCGAGCATGGCGCGAAGGAAGCCGGCAAGATGCGCGCTGAAGGCAAGGAATACGTGGTGCACGACGGCGACGTGATGAACTTCCTGTTCAACGTCTGAGGCATGGTAGAAATCTGACGATTTATCCTGACCGCGGGAGCGGTCGAATTCGACGAGCGCTCCAGTCGACCCGCGAAATCCAGGGTATTTCGGATCAGGCAGAGGCATCTGCATCCAACCGTGGAGCCGCCTCTCTCCACTACGGAGTCCATAGTCGGCTGTTGGTCGCGATCGAGGCCACCAGCGGGGAGTCGACATGAGCGAAAAGCCCGTGTCTCTCGCCCCAGTCCCGGAAGGCTACGCCAACTGGCTGGGTGAGTTGAAGAGCCGCATTCATCGTGCCCAGCAACGGGCAGCACTGGCCGTCAACCGGGAACTGGTGCTGCTCTACTGGCAAATTGGCCGTGACATCCTGCAACGGCAAGCAGAGCAGGGTTGGGGGGCCAAGGTCATCGAACGGCTGGCGCACGATCTCCGAACGGCCTTCCCCGATATGAAGGGATTCTCCCGCGCAAACCTGATGTACATGCGCTCGTTCGCCGATGCCTGGCCGGACGCGACAATTGTCCAACAGGCTGTTGGACAATTGCCCTGGGGCCACAACCTGGTATTGCTGGCCAGGCTGAAACAACCTGAGCAACGACTCGCTTACGCTCGACGAGCCATCGAGCAAGGCTGGTCGCGTGCCACGCTGGAAATCCATATCGAATCCCGCCTGTTGGAGCGGGAGGGCCAGGCAATCACCAACTTCGCCGATCGTCTAGCCGCGCCGGGGACCGACCTGGCACGGCAGTCCCTCAAGGATCCTTACCTTTTCGATTTCCTGGATATCGGCCAGGAGGCCAACGAACGCGAAATCGAGGCGGCACTGGTCAAGCACATCACCCAGTTTCTTCTCGAGTTGGGCGCAGGCTTTGCCTTTGTCGGCCGCCAGGTTCATCTGGAAGTTGGCGGTGACGATTTCTTCATCGACCTGCTGTTCTACCACCTCAAGCTGCACTGCTATGTAGTGGTCGAGCTGAAAGCCGAGAAGTTCAAACCGGAGCACCTTGGTCAACTGAGTTTCTACCTGACCGCCATGGATATGCAGGTCAAGGCAGAGCAGGATAATCCGACCATCGGCCTGCTGCTGTGCAAGAGTAAAAACACCGTGGTGGCTGAATATGCGCTTCGCGACAAGACTCAGCCCATCGGCGTGGCGGAATACCAATTGATCGAATCCCTGCCTGCGGAACTGCAAACCAGCCTGCCCAGCATCGAGCAGATCGAGCGTGAGCTAGGTGGTGGGCAAGATTAAGTACTCCATCGCCAACACGCCCCCGAGGAAACTGCAAGGAGCCCAGCCGTGAACGACCAGAACGAGCGCGACAGCCTGCTGACGGCACGCGACATCCTTCGTGAATTCGTCGCCGAGCGCGGCTGGTCCAGGTTTCACACGCCGAAGAACCTCGCCACGGCCTTGAGCGTCGAGGCGAGCGAATTGCTCGAGCCGTTCCAGTGGCTGAATTCGGGCGAGGCCGCCGAACTCGGCGAAGCCGGCCTGCAGGCGGTGCGCCACGAGATGGCCGATGTGCTGGCCTACCTGGTCCAGCTCGCCGATCAGCTGGACATTGACCTGCGCGCGGCCTTCCTGGAAAAGATGGTGATCAATCGCCAGAAATACCCGGCGGAGAAGGTATTCGGCGATTCACGCAAGTATTCCGACTACGAAGACGACCACGGCAACTCAGCGCCGCCTGCCTGAAAACCCCGCCGCGCTTCATCGCGCCCTCACCTCAAGACACCCCCTCGAACCGCGCCAGGATCCGCAGATCCTCGCCGACTCGCTCGACATCATGGAAGCGCAGCTTCACGCGCGACTCCAGCGAGACCGGCGCGCTGAGCTCGAACATCGCCGCCGCATCGGCGCCCAGCAGGCTCGGCGCGACATAGACCAGCAACTCGTCCACCAGCCCCGCGCGCAGCAGCGCCCCGCTCAGCGTGCGCCCCGCCTCCACGTGCAGTTCGTTGTCGCCGCGCCCGCCCAGCTCGGCCAGCACGGCGGCCAGGTCGACCGAGCCGCGCGCGTTGGCCAGCGACACCACCTCGGCGCCACGCGCGCGCAGCGCATCGGCACGCG
>NZ_VWWK01000146.1:0-17609 GCF_011753035.1 Burkholderia sp. Ax-1720
CCGAGGCGTTCGGTGCCGCGGTGCGAGCGCTCGGCGCACACGGCGCGGCGGGCACGCTGTTCGTGGTGCATGCCACCTCGCACAACGCGCCCGTCGAGGCCGTGGCGCGCGAGCTGATCGAGGCGCAGCGCAGCGCCTCGCGCGGCATCGTCGCCTGCTTCTTCGGCGGCGTCGACGCGGCCACGCGCGATGCGCTGCACGCGCACGGCATCCCCGTGCACACCACGCCGCAGCGGCTGGCACGCGCCTACGCGCGGCTGGTCGACTACCGGCTCGGTCGCGAGCTGCTGATGCAGACGCCCGAGGGTTCGCCGCCCGAGCCGCCGCCCTCGGTGGTGGAAGCGCAGGAGGCAGCGCGCACGGTGCTCGCGCGGGGCCCGGCCGAACTCGACGGCGCGCAGGCCGCCGCCTGGCTCGCGCATTTCGGGCTGCAGGGCGTGCAGACCGACGCGGATGCGCGCGACATCATCGTCGAGGTGACGGTCGAGATGCATGACGACCAGAACTTCGGCCCGGTATTCCGTTACTCGGTGCCGGCGGCGGACGGTGTGTCGGCGCCGCTGGTGGTCTATGGGCTGCCGCCTTTCAACACGGTGCTGGCGCGTGCCGTGGTGCGCCGCTCGCCCTATTCGCGTCGCGCCGAGCCCGAGCCGCTGCTCGAGGCGCTGATGGCGCTGTCGCAGGCGGTCTGCGAGGTGCGCGAGCTGGTGGCCCTGTCGCTGGTGCTGCGGGTGCTGCCCCGGCACGTGACGATCCGCGACGCGCGGCTGCGTTTCGCGACGGGGCGCGGACGGCTCGCGATCATGCCGTATCCGCGCCGCCTGGAGCAGCAGCTCGCATGGCGCGGCCGGACCATGACGGTGCGGCCGATCCGTCCCGAGGACGAGGCCGCGCACACGGCGCTGCTCGGCGCGATGACGCCCGACGATCTGCGCATGCGCTTCTTCGGCTCGATCCGCAGCTTCGATCACTCGCAGGTCGCGCGCATGACGCAGATCGACTACGACCGCGAGATGGCGCTGATCGCCACCGCCGACGATGACGACGGGCAGCGGCAGACGCTGGGCGTGGTGCGCGCGGTGGCCGACCCGGACAACGAAACCGCGGAGTTCGCGATCGCGATCCGCCCCGACCAGAAGGGCAGCGGGCTGGGGCGGCTGCTGATGGGGCAGATCATCGACTACGCGCGCTCGCGCGGCACGCACTGGCTGATCGGCGAGGCCTTGCGCGAGAACGGCGCGATGATCGGCCTGGCGCGTGCCTCGGGCTTCGCGGTGAGCGCGGGCGAGGAGCCGGGCGTGGTCGCGTTCCGCTTGAAGCTGCGGGATTGATCGCGGTTGATGCGGCGTGTCGCGCGCGCGGGTTTGCCGTCGCGCAGCGAGGCGACAGGTGAGCCGATGCGGGAGCGGAGGTGAGGTTTTACGGGGGCGGCGGGGAAGGCGGCGAGATCGATCGGCGCTGCCGCCGCGTAGCAAGCGAATCGCAAGATGCAGGGCCGTCGGCGTTGATGACGCCGGCGGCCCTGTCTGCTTTCAAGCGGAGATTCAGGCTGTGAATCAGGCCGCGAGCTTGTTCGAGGCGTCGTCGATCAGCGGGCGCGACAGCGCCAGTTCCTCGAGCAGCGCCTCCGCGTAGACGGCGCCGGTTTCGCGCTCGAGCCGCGCGATCGTCAGCGCGCAACGCGCCACGTCCTTCGGCATCGCGATGAAGCGCTTGACCGATTCGCCGGCCGTGAAGGCCTCGAACAGCGCGCCGCGAACCTCGTCGGGCAGCGTCTTGGTCCACTGGTAGGGCTTGCCGTTGAAGGTGATCGAGGGCGGCAGCACGCGCTCCTTCTTGCTGGCCGAGATCAGGCCGTAGGTGCGCGCCGCGTCGCCGATCTGCTCGGGCGAGAACAGCTCGTCGGGCGAGATGTCGAACTGCTCGATGTAGGCTTCGATCGCCTGCATCGCGGCGGCGCGATCGTCTCGTTTCTTCTGGGCGCGCGCGACGATGTCGCGCAGCTCGTCCGCCTCCTCGGGCGTGATCGTGAAGCTTGCCTGCTTCTGCTGAAGTTCGGAAAAACGCTGGAATTCGATATCGGTCAGAAGTTTGGCCATGAGGGTCATCGTGCGCGCGCCGCCGGATCGACGGGCGTCGGTTTGCGAAAGGGCCGCTATTTTAGCGTCGCGCGCCGATGCGATCCAGCGCGCGTGCCGCGGTGCCGTTCGCGTGACGCGTCCGGCACCCGCCGTCGCCTCGCTCGTGGCGCGCCATGGCCGGCGTTCAGGCCGCCTCCAGGCTGGCCATCGACAGGCCCTCGGTGGTCCGCCGCAGCAGCTCGGTGGCTTCGTCGAGCGTCGGCGCGCAGCGCGTGTCGATGCGCTGCACGTAAGGGCAGGTCAGCACCGCGATGGCCTGCCCCGAAGGCCCGAGCACCGGAAAAGCGATATCGGTAACACCCACGGCCCGGCGAGACGCCTGGCGCAGGCAACCCTGCTGCCGCGCGCCGATGGCGGCCGCCTCGAAGGCGGCTTCGTCGAGGCCGTTCGCGTCGGCGAGTTTCGCGTGCTCGCCGAGCATGTGCTCGCGCTGGCCCGGCGTCTGGAACGCCAGCATCAATTGCCCCGAGGCGGTATCGGTGAGCCCGACGCGCGAGCCGAGCCGCACCGTGATGCCCCAGGCGCCCGGGTCGTCGACCTGGGCGATCACCAGCAGGCCGCCGCGGTCGTGGACGGTCAGGTGGCAGGATTGCCCGGCCGTGTCGGCGAAGCGCTGCATCGGCGGCAGCGCCTCGTCGATCAGCCGGTTCATCGGCGGATGGCGGTGGGCCAGCGCGAACAGCTTGAGGCTCAGCGTGTAGCGGTCGCCGGACGAGGAGCGCGTCACGTATTGGCGCGCCACCAGGCGTTCGAGCATGCGGTAGATCTCGCTGGCGTTGCGGCCGAGCTGCTTGGTGATCTCGGTGCGGGTCAGGCCTTCCTTGCGTTGCGCGAGCAGTTCGAGGATATCGAGTCCCTTGTCGAGCGCCGGTGCGCGATAGCGCTCGACTTCCTCGGGCGAGCACGGGGAGGTGGCGGGGTTCGCGAGAGCGGCAGATGTGGTCGGCATCGTGAGTGGTGGTTGCATGGTCGGGCGCCCGCGTCCCGAGGACGGCTTGCGCCCGGTTGTGGCTACGAGGGGCGGATCGGCACGCAGGCGCCCGGCACTGGGCCTGTCGTGCTCCCATCGTGCGATCGCACGATGGTAAGTGCATCAGTTGATCCGTTTATTTCCGGAAAGTAAACGTTAAGAAATGAACAGTAAGCATGTTTACGTGCGCGGAGGCCTGGCCACGGCCCCGGGGAGCGGGGCGGATTTCCTTGCCGTTTCAGGCAGTTCGGCGCGTGGCGGCCGATCGGGAGCCGGTTCGGCGGCAACTGTTGTCGTTTGACAACATACGATGCGGCCCCGGCGGAGGAAACCGGTCCCGGGGCGGGGCCCTCGGCGGCCGCTGCAATAGTGGGTATCCGTGAGCCATCATTCCGGCGTCGCACGCAGATGATAAAAATCGCCAACCGGGCCGGGACCGGCGCCATCGCCGCCGCGAGGCAAGCCGGCCGCCGCGCAGGCACAATCGTCCCGCGCCGATTTCGTCCATGTGATCCAACCAGAGGAAGTTCGTCATGAAACTGCTGCGTTACGGCCCGGTGGGCCAGGAAAAGCCCGGCCTGCTCGATGCCGGGGGCCGGATTCGCGACCTGTCGGCGGTGATCCCCGACCTGGCCGGCGAGGCGCTCTCGGATGCCGCGCTGGCGCGCCTGCGCGCGCTCGATCCGGCCTCGCTGCCGCTGGTGCCGGGCGAGCCGCGCATCGGCGCCTGCGTCGGGCAGATCGGCAAGTTCGTCTGCATCGGCCTGAACTACGCCGATCACGCCGCCGAATCGGGGCTGCCGGTGCCGAGCGAGCCGGTGGTGTTCGCCAAGTGGACCAGCGCCGTGTGCGGCCCGAACGACGGCATCGAGATCCCGCGCGACTCGCTCAAGACCGACTGGGAGGTCGAGCTGGGCGTGGTGATCGGGCGGCCCTGCAAGAACGTCGACGAAGCCGATGCGCTCGACTACGTGGCGGGCTACTGCGTGATCAACGACGTGTCCGAGCGCGAATGGCAGATCGAGCGCGGCGGCCAGTGGGACAAGGGCAAGGGTTTCGACAGCTTTGGCCCGATCGGCCCCTGGCTGGTCACGCGCGACGAGGTGCCCGATCCGCAGCAGCTCTCGCTGTGGCTCGAGGTCGACGGCCATCGCTACCAGGACGGCAGCACGCGCACCATGATCTTCGGCGTGGCCGAGGTGATCGCCTATCTGTCGCGTTGCATGAGCCTGCAGCCGGGCGACGTGATCTCGACCGGCACGCCCCCCGGCGTCGGCATGGGCGTGAAGCCCGCGCCGGTCTACCTGAAGCCGGGCCAGACCGTGCGCCTGGGCATCGACGGCCTCGGCGAGCAGCGCCAGCTCACGCGCGCGGCCGACTGAGTTCCGCGCTCGCTCGCGCCAGCGGGTTTCGATATCGGGCCGCGTCGCGGCCCCGATATCGGATCCGGCGACGCGGGCGATCCGCCAGGTCCAGACTGCGCCGCGCCGCTGCAATCGAGCAGGACTCCTCCTCAATGCGGTCAGGTGGGCGAGCACGATATCCCCCCTGAAATCCACGAATCGACCGCCAAGGGCGCGGCAGTCATCGCGTCGAGGCGCGGTTCGATCTCGACACCATTTTCATCTCCCCATCGAACAAAAAAGGGCGCGAAATCCGGCCAGGCTTTCGTGACATTTCGCTGCGGAACTCCTGCGAATCTCGACGCGCGTCGCGGTTGACCCGACAGGCGGGCATCTCTCGCGATGTCATTCCCGATGATTCGCCACGGAGTTGACCATGGACCGCGTTTCCCCCTCCCTTCTCGCCGTCGAGGCGCCGCTTCAGGCATCGCTTCAAATACCGCTTCAAATACCACTTCCTGCCCCGATCGTTCCCATTGCCGACGATGCACCGCTTCGCAGCGAGCGACTGCCGTTCACGATCCGCGCGGTGCGCGACGAGGCCGACCTCGAACGCGTGCTGGCGATGCGCCGCGCGGCCTATGGCCGGCACACGCCCGAATTCGCGGCCGGCATGACGATCGAGGCCGGCGACCGGCGCGACGACACGGTGCTGCTGCTGGCCGAATCGCGGCTCGATCGCGAGGCGATCGGCACCATGCGGATCCAGACCAACCGGCACGGCCCGCTGCCGCTGGAAAGCTCGGTGGCGCTGCCCGACTGGCTGGACGGCTGCCGGCTGGCCGAGGCGACCCGGCTCGCGGTGCGCGGCGGCATGATCGGCCGCGCCGTCAAGGTCGCGCTCTGCAAGGCGCTGTTCCTCCATTGCCGCTCGGCCGCGATCGACTGGATGGTGATCACGGCGCGCGCGCCGCTCGATCGCGAATACCAGGCGATGCTGTTCGAGGATGTGCATGGCAGGCCCGAGTTCTTCCCGATGGCGCATGTCGGCGGCATGCCGCATCGTGTGCTCGCCAAGCGGGTCGACGCGGCGCGCCGGCGCTGGGCCGAGGTGCGGCACCCGCTGTACGGCTATGTGTTCGACACGCATCATCCCGACATCGACGTGAGCGTGCCCGAAGCCTGAGAGGCGGCTCGGGCGGCGCGATGCTCCCGACTGCCCAGCCGGGAGCATCTATGGATTCCGATTCTTTCTTGATGAGAATTAATAACAGCACGGCGCATGAAGGCCGATTAGAATCGAATGCGTTTTGGCAAGCGACAAACGGGGGATGACAGACATGCGGCTGTCGGCTTGGGCATCAGGATTCGGACAGCTGGCGGGCGGGCGCTCATTCGACCGCTGGTTCGATGTCTTTTCGATCTATCTCGTGCCCGCGATCCTGGCGATATCGACCGCGCTGTTCTTTACGATATCGCCATCGGGCGATGTCTCGATCGAGACCACTCCCCTCGATTTCCACGCCTTCATCGACGGCAGCGGCCGTGCCTCGCCGGCCGAGGCCCTGCGCGCGCTGCGCGAGGCGCCCGTGACGGGGCGCTTCGGCACGCACCTGTCCGAGCACCCGGTGTGGATCCTGCTCGACGCGCAGCCGGTGAATCCGGCTGCCGATTCACGCGACTACCTGGCCTTCGCGTCGCGCCACGCGAAATCGCTGTCGTGCTGGAACGCCGGCACGCTGGCGCCGCTCGGCGCGGCCGATCGCGTCGGCCCGCAAGGCGCGATGCAACTGGCCGCGGCCGGTTTCGCGCTGCGCCTGGAGACGCCCGCCGCGGGCGCGCCGATCCTCTGCCGGGGCCTCTACAGCGGCCCCGCCTACGTGACGGCCAGCCGCCTGACGGGCCGCGCGCTGACGGCGGCGCGGCTGCAGTTCGAGCGCAATGCCTCGCTGATCGGGGGCGGGCTGTTGACGCTGGCGATCTTCATCTTCGTGACCGCGATGATCAACCGCGAGTGGACCTACGTGGTGTTCTCGGTCTGGCTGGTCGGCAACCAGCGCCTGGCGGCCAACGCGCTCGGCTTCGACAACGCCTGGCTCGGCCATACCCTGTCGCCGGCCTGGATCGACCTGGTCCGGCAACTGAGCTTCGCGATCTACTACATCGTCACGGTCTCGCTGTTCGGCCGGCTGTTCCGCCGCGAGATCGCGCGGGTCTCGCTGCAATGGCTGCTCAAGACCGTGCAGCTCGGCGGCCTGCTGTTGCTGCTGCTGTCGCTGGTGCTGCCCTACCGCCAGTTCGTGCCGGCGCTCTGGGTGCTGGCCGGCGCCGGCATGCTGCTGCTGCTCTACCTGCTCGGCACGCTGCTGCTGCGGGCGCGCTCGCGCACCGTGATCTGGTACGTGGCCTCGCTGTCCTTCGTGCTGTTCGCGATCCTCTCCGAGGTGTTCGCCGCCGCGCTCGGCACGCGCATGCTGTTCGGCGGCCTGAACCCGGTGGTCACGGCGCTGGTCTCGAGCATGATGGCGGCCTTCGCGATCGCCGAGCAGATGCGCGCCGATCGCGCCCAGCGCCACAAGTCCGAAACCGAGCTGCGCACCACCTACGACCTCACGCCGATGGGGCTCTTCACGCTCGACAGCGAGGGCCGCTTCACGCGCGCCAACCCGGCGCTGCTGGCGATGCTCGGGCTCGATCGCGACAGCTACCGCAGCCGCCACTGGACCGACTTCTTCGACGAGGGCTCCTGGATCCGCCTGCGCGACCTGGCGCTGCGCGGCGGCGAAAGCGCCATCGAGATCAACGGCTCGCCCGACGCGGGCACCGCCCGGCGCCGTTATTCGCTGCGCGCGATCTTCTCCGAGAACGCCTACGAGGGCTCGCTCGAGGAGGTGACCGAGCGCGCCGAGGCGGTCGCGCGGCTGCACTTCCTGGCCGAGCACGATTCGCTGACCGGCGCGCTGAACCGGCGCGGCATCGAGCGCGTGCTGGAGGGGCTGACCAGCACGCGGCCGTCATGGTCGGTGGCCTATGTCGACCTCGACCGCTTCAAGCTGATCAACGACATGTTCGGCCACGCGGCCGGCGACGAGGTGCTGCGCCAACTGGTGGTGCGCATGACGGCGAGCCTGGAAGGGCGCGGCACCATCGGCCGGATCGGCGGCGACGAATTCGTCTGCGTGTTCGCCGAGATGGACGTGGACGAGGCCGCCGCGCTGTGCCGGCGCCTGGAGCACGCGGTCAGCGCGCTGCCCTATCCGATCGGCAGCCGCGCGTTCCGCGTGCGGGCCTCGATCGGCGTGGTCGAGTGCCTGCCGAACATGTCGGTGCAGGACATCGTCGCGCACGCCGACCAGGCCTGCCGCGAATCCAAGCGCGACGGCAACGGCAAGGTGGTGGTCTATCGCAGCGACGCGTTCGACCTGGAGCGGCGCACGCGCGACATCGCGCTGATCGGCACGCTCAGCGAGGATGCGATTCCCGAGGGCCTGGTGCTGGCGATGCAGCCGATCATGTCGGTCACGAACGCGGCCGAGTCGCTCGATTTCGAGGTGCTGCTGCGCTTGCGGCGCGACGACGGCACGATCCTCAGCGCGGTCGACTTCATCGACGCCTTCGAGCGCTCGGGCACCATCGGCGCGATCGATCTGTGGGTGCTGTCGATGGTGCTGGAGTGGATCGAGCGCAACCAGGCCGCGCTGACGAAGACGCGCTTCGTCTGCGTGAACCTGAGCGGCGCCTCGCTCAACGACGAGCGCATCGTCGCCGAGCTGTTCCGGCGGCTGGAGGCGCATGCCTCGATCGTCCATTACCTGTGCCTGGAGATCACCGAGACGGTCGCGCTGCACGACCTGAAGACCAGCCAGCACTTCATCGCGCGGGCCCACGACATGGGGATCCGCATCGCGCTCGACGATTTCGGCGCGGGCCACACCTCGTTCAAGTACCTGAAGGCGCTGTCGGCCGACGCGCTGAAGATCGACGGCGAGTTCGTCAAGACCATGTGCGAGCACCCGGCCGATATCGCGATCGTCGAGTCGATGGTCAACCTGGCCCGCAACCTCGGCATGCGCACCATCGCCGAGTGGGTCGAGGACCTGCGCACCTTCGAGGCGCTGCGCGCGATCGGCGTCGACTACGTGCAGGGTTACGCGGTCGGCCGGCCGGTGATGCCGGAGCGGATCCTGGCCGCCGATTCCTGCCTCGACCTGGTGCTGCTCGACTCGATCCGGCGCGTGCTGGCCGAGCCGGCGCCGGCCGGTGCCGAGGCAGGCGAGGAAGCGAGCGGCGAAGCGAACGACGCCACGCGCACGGGCGATCGGGGCTGAGGAAGCGGCGGGCGGGAACGGGATGAGCGGCGCGCGGCGCCGGCCGGCAGCGGGGAGAGGAGGAGACCCGCGAACCGGGCCGGCGCGCGCCGCAAGCGGGCGGCGCACCGGGCCGCGGCCCGTGGCGGGCGCGGCCGGTCGCGCCGGCAAGGCGGGAACCACGGAATCGCTTCGACAGGAGCCGCGAGCGCGGCCCCGTCACGACACGGCGATCAGAAGTCGGTGGTCATCGACAGCCAGATCGAGCGCGGCTCGCCCTGGCTCAGGTAACCGCCGATGGTCGAGGCCCAGTACGACTTGTTGGCGACGTTGCGGACCATCACGCGGAAGGTGGTTTCCTTCTTGAACAGCTCGGTCTTGTAGCGCGCGCCGATGTCGAAGCGGTTCCACGACGGGATCGACAGCTTGTTGGCGACATCCAGGTACTGCGAGCTGGTGTGGATCCAGCGCGCCGTCAGCGTCGCGCCCTGCAGCATCGGCAGGTCGTATTCGGCATTCGCGGTGAAGGTGAACTTCGGCACGCCGATCGGGCGGTTGCCGTCGCTCGCGCCGCCCGCGGTGTCTTCCAGTTGCGCGTCGATATAGCTGGCGCCGGCGATCAGGCGCAGGCCCTTGACCGGTTCGCCGTTGATCGAGGCTTCCACGCCGCGATGACGCTGCATGCCGTTGGCCGCGAAGATCAGCGTGTTCGGATCGGTGTAGGCCATCGGCTTCTCGATCTGGAACAGCGCGAGCGCGGCGCCGAAGCCGCCGGCATCGTACTTGGTGCCCACTTCATATTGCTTCGAGCGGTACGGGGCGAGCACCTCGCCGAGGTTGCGCGCGGTGGTCGGCGCCGTCTCGCCCTGCGTGAGCGCTTCGGTGCGGTTCGCGTAGAACGCCCAGTTGTTGGTCGCCTTGAACACCAGGCCGAACACCGGCGTGGTGACCGACTGGTCGTAGACGCTGCTGACCGCGCCGGTGTAGCCGTAGTTGGTCACCGCGATCGACTGGCGGCGCGCGCCGATGGTGAACAGCACGCGATCGTTGAGCAGGCCGAGCGTGTCCGACACCGCCACGCTGCGCGTCCAGGTCATCGCCACCGTGCCGGGATCGGACAGGTCGCCGCCCTGGTACTTGGTGGCCGGGAACGGCACCGCCTGCGGATTGTCGAGCGTGGTCGGGAAGCTGCCCGACAGCGTGTAGGCCGACTGGCTGTTCAGGCGCGTGTAGGCCGCGCCGACCGCCACCATGTGCGATACCGGGCCGGTCGTGAAGCGGCCGCGCACGCCGGCCTCGGCCGATTGCGCGTCTTCCTTGTGCGGCACGCCCAGGCGCGAGGCGGTGACGGCGCCGGTCGAGGTGTTGACGGTCGGCGATGCGTACTGGCCGTTCTCGTCGGTATGACGCGCGCCGCCCGCCACGTAGGCGGTCCAGCCCGGGAAGAAGTCGTATTCGGCGCGCAGCTGGCCGACCGTGTCCTCCAGGTCGCTGTAGGCCCAGGGTTGGGCGTAGTTGTGGGTGGCCGAGGGCGGCGCGGGAATCGCGCCCGTGCCGTTCACGTAGACCACCGAGCGGCCCTGGTCGTCGCGCTCGCGCTGGTGCAGGAAGTCGGCGTAGAGGCGCAGCTTGTCGCCGCGGTAGTCGAGCGCGAGCGCCTGGGTGGTGGCGCGGTGATGCGCGTCGTCGATGTCGGTCGAGCCGCCGCTGGTCGCCTGGTTCACGCGGATGCCGAACTGGCCTTCGCTGCCGAAGCGCCGGCCGATGTCGATGTGCTCGCCCACCTGGCCGCCGGTGCTGCCGTCGAGCGTCACGCGCGTGAGCGGCTTGTCGTCGGCGCGCTTCAGCTGGATGTTGACGCCGCCGCCCACCGCGCTGCCGGTCGGCGAGGCGCCGCTCAGGAACGCGTTGGCGCCCTTCAGCACGTCGATCCGCTCG
The DNA here is from genome assembly GCF_011753035.1 of Burkholderia sp. Ax-1720. Taxonomy (NCBI): domain Bacteria; kingdom Pseudomonadati; phylum Pseudomonadota; class Betaproteobacteria; order Burkholderiales; family Burkholderiaceae; genus Burkholderia; species Burkholderia sp. Ax-1720. Next base: position 10,700 of record NZ_VWWK01000146.1, read on the forward strand.
ACCGCGTCGGTGGCCACCAACTGGCGCGGCGTGACGCCGTACAGGCCGTTCAGCGAGACATCGTCGCCGTTGAGCTGGAAGCCGCGGATGATGAACACCTGCGAGAAGTTGCCGTAGCCGAACGCGCTGCGCACGGCCGGATCGTTGTCGAGCACGTCGGCCAGCGTGCGGGCCTGCTGGTCCTCGATCAGCTTCGAGGTATAGGTCGTCATGCTGAACGGCACGTCGATGTTGCGCTGCTTGCCCAGCACGCCGTAGTCGGCGCCGCGCGCCACCTGGCCGCCGCCGAAGGTCGGCGAGAGATCGCCCGGCAGCTCCTCGACCTTGCCCTTCACGGCGATGGTCGGTAGTGCCGCGGCGGGACGCGCTGCCGCGCTGCCGGCCGTGCTCGTATCGGACGAGGACGGCGCGCTCTGGGCGATGGCGACGGCGGGAAAGGCGCAGGCGGCGGCGAGCGCGAGGCAGCCCCAGGAAATCGGCGAAAGGGGCCAGGACGGCGTTTGGAAGCTTGACATAGGACGCACTAAACGGATTGAAGAAAACTCCGTCCCAGGGCGTCATTCGGAATCCGGGCGGGCCGGCCGTTCCGTCAATCGGTCCTGCGAGTCGGACGAAGGCGGGACGGCGTTTTTTATGAAGACGCGACTATAAATTAAATGCGAATCATTGTCATCTCGAAAGTAATTCTCATGTCTATCTGTAACAACAGGGGCGAGGTTTCGGGGTGGCGCGCGGCAGGCGGGGCGAGGGCGCAAGGCCCGTGGCGAAGGGCTCGACGGCGAACGGCCAGGGCGCGGGCTGGATGGCGGCAGGGATCGCCGGGACCGACGATCCCTGCCGCCATTTGATGGGGTTGGATGACGAATTCCGCGATGCGCAACGTAGGCGCATCGCGGCCGGCCCTCAGTCCGGCACGGCGACGTTCATTTCGCGCAGCAGGTTGTCGGCGTGGTCGAGGTGGTGCATCACCCACAGCATGTAGCGCACGTCGACATGGATCGAGCGCGTGACGGCGGGATCGAACAGCCAGCCCGCGCTGACGCCTTCCCAGGCGCCGTCGAAGACCAGCCCGACCAGCTTGCCGTCGCGGTCCAGCGTGGGCGAGCCCGAATTGCCGCCGGCGATGTCGAGATCGGCGAGGAAGTTCACGGGCAGCGCGCCGGCGCCGGGGCCGGCGAAGCCGTCGAAGGCATGCGCGCGGATCGCCGCGAGTTCGGCGGCCGGTGCGTTGAAGGGCGCGACGCCGGTGTTCTTCTGCACGATGCCGTCGGTGGTGGTGAACGGCAGGTACTCGACCGCGTCGCGCGGCCGGTAGCCCTGCACGGTGCCGAAGCTCACGCGCAGCGACAGGTTCGCGTCGTGGTAGACGGGCAGGCCGCGCGCCTCGCTGTAGGCGGTCAGGGCCTTCATGTAGCCGGCTCGCGCGGCGGCCTCGTCGCCGTCCTGGGCCTTGTCCGCGTGCTCGATGGCCAGCAGGTCCGGCATCAGCGCGCGCGTCAGCGCGATCCAGCTATCGTGGCTCGCCGCGAGTTCGGCAGGCGTGGCCGACATCAGCGCGACGCGGGTCGCCTGGTCGGTCAGCCGGCTGCCCGCGTAGAGCGCGTCGACCTTCGCGGCAAGCGCCGCGGCGTCGTTCGCGCCGCCCAGCCAGCGATCGAGCGCGCCGATGTGCTGGTCGGCCGGCAGCTTCGCGTAGCGCTGCAGCACATAGACCAGCAACTGCCGGTCGACGGCCGGATCGTAGCGGCGGTCGATGCTCTTCTGCTGGCCGAGCAGGTCGATCTCGTCGCGCTGGCGGAAGCCGTCCTCGCGTTCGGCATCGGGCTTCTGCTTTTCGTCGGCGAGCCGCACGATCCGGTACGAGGCGCGGTACATCTGCGTCTGCTGCAGCAGGTGCAGGATCAGGTCGCGCTCGCGCGTGGCCATGCGCGCGTCGACCAGGCGGTTCAGCCGCTCGACGTCGGCCAGCCGCGCGGGGGCGTCGAGCTTGCCGCCGGCCGGTTGCGCGGCGAGCCAGCGGTGCAGCGCGGCCTCCTGCTCGCGGCGCGTCGACAGCGCATCGCCGTTGGCCAGCTCGTCGCGATTGCCCTGGTAGAACTTGATCGAATTGTTGAAGCCGGCCACCTGGTCGGCATAGGCCACCTCCACCGCCGGCCGCTGCTTGCCGGCCGTGTCGATGATGCGGTTCATGTCGCCGAGCGCGCGGATCAGCGTCGGATACTGCCAGTCGATCGCGCTGCGCAGTTCGTCGGGCAGCAGGTGGCGATTGGTGCGGCCGGGGTAGCCGGCCACCATCACGAAATCGCCGGCCTTCACGCCTTGCGGATTCACGCTCAGCCAGTGCTTGGGGCGATAGGGCACGTTGTCCTTCGCGTAGGTCGCGCTGCTGCCGTCGCGTGCCACGTAGGCGCGCAGGAAGCTGAAGTCGCCGGTGTGGCGCGGCCACATCCAGTTGTCGATGTCGCCGCCGTACTTGCCGATCGACTCGGGCGGGGCGTAGACGAGCCGCACGTCGCGCAATTCCTTCTGGCGCACGAGCTGGTAGTCGTAGCCGCCGCTGAAGGTCTGCACCTGGCAGTGATAGCCCGGCGTGGTGCATTCGCGCACCAGGCGGTCCTTCTCGCGATCGATCGCGACGTAGCGCGCATAACCGTCGCTGCCGGGCGGAACCGCCGCCTCGATGCGATCGGTCACGTCGGTCACCTGCTCGGTCACGTAGACGCGCTGGGTGGGCGCGGTGGGCAGTTCGTCGGCCTTGGCGCGGGCCAGGAAGCCGTTCTCGATCAGGTTCTTCTCGGGCGTCGAGTTGTATTGCAGCGCGCCGTAGCCGCAATGATGGTTGGTGACGATCAGGCCGTCCGGCGAGACGAACGAGGCGGTGCAGAAACCCAGCCCGACCACGGCATCGAGCGGCCAGGATTTCAGCGAGGCGAGTTGCCGAGGATCGAGCGCGAGCCCGCGGTGCTTGAGTTGGGGAGCGAGGGACGGCAACTGGGACGGTTGCCACATGCCTTCGTCGGCGCGCGCGATGCCGCCGCCCAGCAACGAGACGGCGACGAGCGTCGCGCTCGCCGTGCATAACAGTTTGAGACGCATTCGGATCCTCGGATTGAGACGGCCTGTGATCGACAGCTTTATTCAATCGGCATTGCGACTGCCGTGCGATTGTAGTCCGGGGGGAATGAAGGCGGTATTTTTATATCTTTGTAAGATGTAGGGAAATGAAAATAAAAATGCCCAATGAATTTTCTTGAGTATGTTCTTTGTGTGATGAATGTATTGGCAATAATTCCGGATCCCGATGAATTGGCGATGACGTGCAATGGTGTGACGGGTGAGGTGCGAGCAGCATTGCAAGGCGTTCCGGCGCTTGTATCGCGTTGTTCATATCAAGCCGGCGAGCGACTTTGCCTGGCATCGGCATGCATGCCGATATTGAAATGTCGATTATAAAATGCCGCTTGATTTCGTCATCAATGAAGCCACAAGGAATGTTCTTTTATGTGAGACAGGCAAAAAAATCCCTCGCCGCATGAGGGGGCATGACGGCGAGGGGAGGAGGGGATGCCTTGAACAACAACGCGTATTGCAGGGAGCCGGCCGCGGCCGGCTTAGAGATGCTTGCGAACCGCGGTCACGCTTCGACGGCTTCGCGTACCGGTGCCGCTGCCGTCGCGGGTGCCTCGACGTCCTGGCGGATCAGGTAGTCGAAGGCCGACAACGAAGCCTTCGCGCCTTCGCCGACCGCGATCACGATCTGCTTGTAGGGCACCGTGGTCACGTCGCCGGCCGCGAACACGCCGGGGATCGACGTCGCGCCGCGTGCATCCACCACGATCTCGCCGTGCTTCGACAGCTCGATCGTGCCTTTCAGCCATTCCGTATTCGGCACCAGGCCGATCTGCACGAACACGCCTTCGAGGTCGATGCGCTTGGTCTCGCCCGTCTCGCGTTCGAGATAGACCAGGCCGTTCAGCTTCTGGCCGTCGCCCGTCAGCTCCTTGGTTTGCGCGCTGGTCACCACCGTCACGTTCGGGAGGCTGCGCAGCTTGCGTTGCAGCACTTCGTCGGCGCGCAGCGTCTGGCCGAACTCGATCAGCGTGACTTCGCGCACGATGCCGGCCAGGTCGATCGCGGCCTCGACCCCCGAGTTGCCGCCGCCCACCACGGCCACGCGCTTGCCCTTGAACAGCGGGCCGTCGCAATGCGGGCAGTAGGCCACGCCCTTGTTGCGATACTCGCGTTCACCCGGCACGTTCAGCTCGCGCCAGCGCGCGCCGGTCGACAGCACGATGGTCTTGGCCTTCAGCACCGCGCCGTTTTCCAGGTGGATCTCGTTGACCTTGCCCGGGACCAGCGCCGCGGCGCGCTGCACGTCCATCACGTCGACGTCGTATTGCTTGACGTGCTGCTCCAGCGCAGCGGCGAACTTCGGTCCTTCGGTTTCCTGGACGGAGATGAAGTTCTCGATCGCCATGGTATCGAGCACCTGCCCGCCGAAGCGCTCCGCCACCACGCCGGTGCGAATGCCCTTGCGTGCCGAGTAGATCGCGGCCGCCGCGCCGGCCGGGCCACCGCCCACCACCAGCACGTCGAACACGTCCTTGTTGGCAATCGCGGCGGCGGCGCGAGCGCTGGCGCCCGTGTCGATCTTCGCGAGGATTTCCTTCACGCTGCTGCGGCCCTGGCCGAAGCTTTCGCCGTTCAGGAACATGGTCGGCACCGCCATGATCTGGCGTGCCTCGACTTCGTTCTGGAACAGCGCGCCGTCGATCGCCACGTGGCGGATGCGCGGGTTGATCAGCGCCATCACGTTCAGCGCCTGGACCACTTCCGGGCAGTTCTGGCAGGACAGCGAGAAATACGTCTCGAAGGAAAAATCGCCGTCGAGATTGCGAATCTGTTCGATGGTGTCCTCGTCGAGCTTGAGCGGGTGGCCGCCGACCTGCAGCAGCGCCAGCACGAGCGAGGTGAATTCATGGCCCATCGGGATGCCGGCAAAGCGGATCCCGGCAGCCTTGCCCGGTTCGCCGATGCTGAACGAGGGCTTGCGCTCGGCGTCGTCGCGGCGTTCGATCACGGCCACGCGCGGCGACAGCTCGCCGATCTCCTTCAGCAGCGCGATCAGCTCCTGCGACTTCGCGCCGTCGTCGAGCGAGGCGACGAGTTCGATCGGGCGGGTGAGCTTGTCGAGGTACGACTTCAACTGGTTCTTGAGATTGGCTTCGAGCATGATGTTCGGTTTGTCTTGTCGGTTGTCGTGTGCCCCGGCGCGGGGCGCTCGATACGGCGCCTGCGTGCGCCGTATCGAATCGTTCGTTATGCCTTGGAGGGCGGCCTCAGATCTTGCCGATCAGGTCCAGCGACGGGGTCAGCGTTTCCGCGCCCGGCGTCCACTTGGCGGGGCAGACCTCGCCCGGATGCGCCGCCACGTATTGCGCGGCCTGCAGCTTGCGCAGCAGCTCGCCGGCGTCGCGGCCGATGCCGTTGTCGTGGATCTCGGCGATCTTGATCTCGCCTTCCGGGTTGATCACGAAGGTGCCGCGCAGCGCCATGCCTTCTTCCTCGATCAGCACGTCGAAGTTGCGTGCCAGGCGCGCGGTCGGATCGCCGATCATCGGGTACTGGATCTTGGCGATGGTTTCCGAGGCTTCGTGCCAAGCCTTGTGCGTGAAGTGCGTATCGGTCGACACACCGTAGATCTCCACGCCCAGCTTCTGGAATTCGGCGTAGCGGTCGGCCAGGTCGCCCAGCTCGGTCGGGCACACGAAGGTGAAGTCCGCCGGGTAGAACACCACCACCGACCACTTGCCCTTGAGGCTTTCCTCTGTCACCGGCACGAAGGCGCCGTTGTGGTAGGCGGTTGCATTGAAGGGCTTGATCTGGCTGTTGATGATCGGCATCGAATAGGTCCTTGGGAATCGTTGAATGAGGTGTGAATCAGTGACTGGGGCGGCCGGCCCCGCTCGGGCGCCGGCCGGCATCGCGATCAGCGATGGCGATACAGATCGCCGGCGGCGGCGGGCAGCTTCACGCCGCTTTCCACGCCGACGGCCGGGTTGGCGCCGTAACCCGAATCGCCCTGGGCGGCGTGCAGACGCGCCTGGGCTTCCTGGATCTGGTCGGGGTAATGCGGGTTGTTGCCGGCGCCGGGGTGGTAGCCGACCTTGACGAGTGCCGCCAGCTCGGCGCGGACTTCGGCGCGGGTGAGCGGCTGGTTGGTCTGGGCGGAGGCCAGGACCGGTGCGAACAGGGCGGCAGCGAGGATCAGGGCAGAGGTTTTCATACGGGCACTCACCTATGGATGTAAAAAATCGATAGGTGAATGCTATAGAGTTGCCGCGGATAGTTGAAATACTTATTTCAAAACTGATCAATAGGCATTGCCTATTCGATCCGGCCCTCCCTCCCGCTCGCGCCGATCCGGCCCCGGTTCAGCCGCGACGCCGGCCGGGTTTGCCCTCGGTGGCGGCGAGCTTGCGCCACAGCGTGGTCTTGCTGATGCCGAGCACGGCGCAGGCGCGCTCGCGGTCGCCGCCGCAGGCGTCCAGCACGGCGCGGATCTCGTCGAGCTCGACGCGGCGTCGCCGCTCGGACAGCGTGGCTGCCGCGGCCGCGCCGGACATGCCGGCGCCGTCTGGAACGCCGCTTCCGTCTCCGTCGACGTTCGCAGCCTCGCTTCCCGCCACGCCTTCGCGCGCGATGCCCAGCTCCGGCGCGATTGCCCGCAACACCTCGACCGACAGCGGCGCCTCGCCCTCGCTTTCCACCAGTTCGACGGCGATCCGCTCGATCACGTTCTGCAGTTCGCGCACGTTGCCGGGCCAGCGATGGCGCGCCAGCACGCCCACCACCGGCGCGACCACGCGGGCCGCCTCGGCGGCGTCGCGCACGCGCTCGGCCAGCCGCG
>NZ_VWWK01000147.1:0-17493 GCF_011753035.1 Burkholderia sp. Ax-1720
TCCGAAGCCGGCGCGGCGCCTGAGCGTCTGCATCGCGCGCTGGCCGAGCCCGGAGATCACGACCAGCGAGCCCGCGCCGCCGGCCGCGTAGGCGGCCAGCGCCGCGATGGTCCACCACGACAGCCCATGCAGCGCCGCGCCGGTGAGGATCAGGCCGAGCACGGGGCCGGCGCAGGGCGCCCACAGCAGCCCGGTGGCGACGCCGACCAGCGCGGCCGACAGCACGCCGCGGCGCGGGCCGGCCTGCTGCGAGCGGCCGATGATCCAGTTGGCGGCCTGCGTCAGCGGCTGGCCGACGCGGGCGGCCAGGGCCGGGAACAACAGCGCGACGCCGAACAGCGCGAAGCCGCCGAGTGCGAGCCAGCGCCCGTAGCGGCTGAGCTGTGCGATGCCGCCCAGGCCGGCCGCGCCGAGGCCCGTGACCAGCGCGAAGCTGGCCGCCAGGCCGATCAGCAGCGGCAGGCGGTTGCGAACGAAGGGGCCGTCGGTCCTGGCGAACACGAAGGGCACCACGGGCAGGATGCAGGGGCTCAGCACCGTGAGCACGCCGGCAAGGAAGGCGATGAGTATCAGCAACATGATCGGATCCGGGTCGAGGTCGGTGGTCGCGCGGCGGGCCGCGCGAGGCAGGGAGGACACGGGGAGGATTTCAGCGCGCCGGTGTATCCGGGGCTTGTCCGCCGCGCGGGATTTGCGCAAGCGTCTGTAACGGGCGGCGTGCGATACACACTGGGATACAAAACGGGCGCTCGCCTCGGTGGAGGGAGCGCCCGCGAAATCCGGGCGCCGGCACGAACACGCGCCGGGCCCGGCAGGAGACTTGCCGGGTCATCCGCGGGCCTCGGGGCCCGTCTGCTTGCTTGTCAGCGGGCCTGCCCGAACAGGGCGCCGGCCTGGCGGCGGCAGGCCGCGTTCGCGATCGGCAACTCGATGCCGGCGTCGATCACCGAGGACAGGATCATCCACGGGTAGTCGGCCGGTTCGTTGGCATCGCGCTTGCGCGGACGGAACACGCGGCTGCCGCGCGGGATCTCGCGGCCGGTCAAGGCGCAGACGGCGGGGCCGTGCGACAGCGCGGTATGCCAGATCTGTTCGGAATGCTTGCCGAAGCGCGGATCGCTCCAGGTCACCGTGATCGAGCCCGGCGAGGGCCGGTCGATCACGGCGACATGATCCGGGCACAGGCGCGCGTCGAACGGACATTCGCGCGCGGCGGCGGCCTCGTCGCGTGCCGGACGTGCGGCGCGCCGCCTTGCCGGGCGCGCCGGCAGGCCGCCCACGGGCGGGAACAGCATGTCGAGCAGCGCGCGCGCCGCGATGTCGTCACAGGCGAGACCGGGCAGTTCATGGGCGGTCGGCATCATCGATATCTCTCCAGTCCTCAGGGGCGGGGGCGAGCCGGGCGGGCCGGGTCGCGTTGCTGTCTTCAAGGTGGCGGCGCACTTGCCAGGCGGTTCCGGGCGAGCCGGAATCGATCGGCAGCAGCAGGTGAACCGATGGGAAAAAGCATAGCGGCGGCACCTATCCCGATTCCATGAGACCTGCATCTGCCGCGTCCCATGCATTGATATCGAGGCCTTAATACCTTCGTATGAGCGGCATTGCGCGGCCATGCGAAGCCGCGTGCGCGAATGGCGCGCGACGGCGCCCGGCGTGCCGCATGCAGGTGACTGTCGCGAAAGGGAAATTCCTCGACGGCATGGGCATGCCGGGTACGCGGCAAGGCGTAAAGGCGAAACGAAAAAGATCAGGAAAACTCAGCGTTTCGATCGGGCGGATACAAAGCGGTACATGACGCACACATGCCCGATACATTGAATCTTTCCAATGGCTGTCACCGCCACGGCCAGCCGGTATCGCGACGAGCCGGCGACGCGGTCTGATCAACCACTGGAACAAGGATAAGAACCATGTCTCACTCCGAGTTTTCTCCGATGCGGCGCCACCTGCTCGCGGCATCGGCCGCGGCCGGCGCGCTGGGCATGCTGCCCGCCGCGGCGCGCGCGGCCGTGGGCAATACCGCGATTCGCCCCTTCAGCGCCCGCGTGCCCGATGCCGACCTAGTCGAACTGCGCCGCCGCATCGCCGCCACGCGCTGGCCGTCGCGCGAGACCGTGGCAGACGAATCGCAGGGCGTGCGCCTCGCGCGCATGCAGCAGCTGATCCAGTACTGGGGCACCGACTACGACTGGCGCAAGGGCGAGGCCAAACTGAACGGCTTCCCGATGTTCGTGACCGAGATCGACGGGCTCGATATCCAGTTCATCCACGTGCGCTCGCGCCACGAGAACGCGATGCCGCTGATCATGACGCACGGCTGGCCCGGCTCGATCTTCGAGCTGCTGAAGGCGATCGGCCCCTTGTCGGACCCGACGGCATATGGCGCGAGCGCCGACGATGCCTTCCATGTGGTGGTGCCGTCGCTGCCCGGTTTCGGTTTCTCGGGCAAGCCGACCAGGACCGGCTGGGGCTCGGACCATATCGCGCGCGCCTGGGGCGAGCTGATGGCGCGCCTGGGCTACACGCGCTTCGTCTCGCAAGGCGGCGACTGCGGCTCGGTGGTCTCGCATCGCATGGCGATGCAGAAGGTGAAGGGGCTGGTCGGCATCCACGTGAACATGCCGGCCACCGTGCCGCCCGAGATCGCCAGGCTGCTGCAGCTCGACGCGCCGGCGCCGGCCGGGCTGTCGCCGAAGGAGAAGGTCGCCTACGACAAGCTCGGCACCTTCTATCGCGACAACTGCGGCTACTCGGCGATGATGGTCACGCGCCCGCAGACGGTCGGCTACGCGCTGGCCGATTCGCCCTCGGGCCAGGCCGCGTGGATGTACGACAAGATCTCGCAATGGACCTACAGCGGCGGCGTGCCCGAGCGCTCGCTGACGCGCGACGAGATCCTCGACGACATCTCGCTTTACTGGCTGACCGACTCGGCCACCTCGGCCGCGCAGATCTACTGGGAAGACCATTCGAACAACTTCAATGCCGTCGACATCTCCCTGCCGACCGCGATCACGGTGTTCCCGGGCGAGATCTACCAGGCGCCGCGCAGTTGGGCCGAGCGGGCCTATCACAAGCTGATCTATTTCAACGAGGTCGACAAGGGCGGCCACTTCGCGGCCTGGGAAGAACCGCTGCTGTTCGCGCAGGAAGTGCGGGCCGGTTTCCGGCCGCTGCGCAACGCCTGACCCGGCCCGATCGGGCGGTGGATTTGTAGGGTTTCGTATCCGGGGCCGCCGTGGAAAAACTGGCTTGCACGGCAGGCGCCGCCCGGAAACATTCCGGATACGTCCGGCTGTTCAAATGGCTTCATGCGGACGACGCGCGGAATGCGCCGCTGCCGAACCCCGCAACCCATCGCCCGATATCAGGAGAAACGCATGAACACCACCCGATTGCTCGTCCTTGCCGCGCTTGCCTGCGCGCCCGTGCTGTCGTTCGCCGGCAGCACGCCGGGCCTGACGCGCGCCGAGGTGCGCGCCGACCTGGTCCGCGTCGAGCAGGCCGGCTACCGCCCGGCGGGCTACGACGCGCAATACCCGCTGGACCTGCAGGCCGCGCTGGTGCGCGTGCGCAGCGACCAGAACAGCCCGTCGCTGTCGCAGTTCGATGCCGACGACGAGCGCGCGCCGAAGCCGGCCGCGCATCGTCGCGCGACGGTTCGATCGCAGGCGGCTCGCGACGAGGTGCCGGGCTTCGGTGCGGTGTACGCGCATTCCTGATGCAAGGGCGGTTGGCCTGGCGCCTGCCGCTTCGGCGGCGCAGGCATTCGCAGTTCACGACTTATTTCGACAATCCATGGAAGGGGGAGTAACGATGAAGGTTTCGATCAAGGGGATGCTGATCTCGGCCGCGCTGGCCGGCGGTGTGTTCGCGGGCGTGACCGGCGTGGCGAGCGCCGCGCCGGTGGCCGATCTCAAGGGCACCAATGTCGTGCTGGTGCACGGCGCGTTCGCCGACGGATCGAGCTGGAGCAAGGTGATTCCGCTGCTGGAGGCGCGCGGCCTGCACGTGGTGGCGGTGCAGAATCCGCTCAGCTCGCTGGCCGACGACGTGGCGGCCACCCGGCGCGTGATCGAGCAGCAGGACGGGCCGGTGGTGCTGGTCGGCCATTCCTGGGCCGGCGTGGTGATCAGCCAGGCGGGCAACGAGGAGAAGGTCAAGTCGCTGGTCTACGTGGCGGCCTTCGCGCCCGACAACGGCCAGTCGATCGCCGACCTGACCAAGGACGCGCCGCCGCCGGCCTGGGTGGGCGAGCTGCGCAAGGATTCGGCGGGTTTCATGACGCTCTCCGACAAGGCGATCCATGAGGATTTCGCGCCCGACCTGCCGCGTGCCGAGCAGGATGTCGTGGCGGCCACGCAGGGGCCCTGGTTTGGCGGCTGCATCGAGGACAAGGTCACGCAGGCGGCCTGGCACGACAAGCCGTCGAGCTTCGTGGTGGCGACCCGGGACATGATGATCGATCCGAAGCTGCAGCAGCGGATGGCCGAGCGGATCGGCGCGACGGTTACGCGCGTGGGCGCGAGCCATGTGGAGATGCTGAGCCAGCCGCGGGCGGTGGCCGATGCCATCGTGGCGGCGGCCGAGCGGGTGCGCGGCGAGGGGGCGGGGAAGTAAGGGCGCGGGCGGGGGGCGGGCGTGGACGGCGTGGCGTGTGCTTCGCTACGCCGAAGCCATCCCCGAGCCCCCATTCACCACCGCCGTTCCCGACACGAATCGGCTCCCCGGCACGCTCCACCGCCACGGAAAATCCTTCGCGACGCTGATCCCGATCCGCGTGCTGCAAGCCGGGTTTTCCGGCGGTGCGGTGCCGTCGTCCACCACCGCGAACCCCTCGTCGGCGCGTATCAGATCGACCCCATCCTGGGCGCCGGTGATCGCCAGCGCCTGCGTGAGCCGTGCCGGTCCGCGACACAGATCCCGATCGCGAATCCGCTCGCCACGCGCCGCGCGCATCGCCTCCAGCCCATGCAGCGGTTCCAGCGCGCGGATCAGCACGCCGCTGCCGTCGCCCTCGGGGCCGCACACGCAGTTGGCGCACCAGTGCATGCCGTAGGTGAAGTAGACGTACATGTGCCCCGGCGGCCCGAACATGGTGGCGTTGCGCCGGGTCTTGCCGCGATAGGTATGCGCGGCCGGATCGATCGCGCCGAGATAGGCCTCCACCTCGACGATGCGGCCGGCCCGGCCATCGGCCGCGGCCAGCACCTTGTTGAGCAATTGCGGCGCGACTTCCAGCGGGCTGCGCAGGAAAAAGTCGCGCGCGAGCCGCTTGCCCGGCCAGCGTTGCGCGTTGGTTCGCGAACCCATGCCGTAGCGGGCGGCCGGTTCAGGCCGTCTCGCCGCGGCAGGCCACCGGCTGCTGCGGCTTGGCTTGGGCCAGGTGGCGCAGCAGCTTGCCGACCATCACCACCACCACCGCGGCGAGGATCACGAAGAACACCGCCAGCGGCGTGAGCTCGCGCACCGACACGAAGCCGGCCAGCCCCATCATCGCCGAGGACACCAGCAGCAGCGCGCAGCCGAGGATCGCGCTGGTCAGCCCGGCGATATGCGGGAACAGCGAGTTGCCCTTGGCCATCAGCGTCGGATACATCGCGCCGGCGCAGAAGCCCATCACCAGCACCGGCAGCGCCAGGGTCCAGACGCGCAGGCCGATGGTCAGCGCGAACACCAGCATCGCCACCGAGGCCGCGGCCATCACGTAGGCGCCGATGCGCAGGCGCTGCTCCGAAGTCGGCAGCGCCGCGCTGTGGATCCGGTTCGACAGGCCGCCGAAGAAGTACATCGCGCCGATCGCCAGCGCCAAATAGCCGAAGTAGGTGGGCGGCTTGTGCAGCGTGCTCTGCACCATGAACGGCCCGATGATGTTGAACACCAGCAGGATGCTGTAGCACACGCCCTGCGCCAGGAAGCAGCTCTGGAACACCGGGCTCGACAGCACCTTGCCGGCATTCGTCACCAGCGTGCGCGGCTCCAGCTTCACCGGTCTGGGCAGGGTCTCGCGATAGCGCCACAGCAGCGCCCACATGATCAGCGAATAGACCAGCAGGAACACCAGGCAGGCCTTCCAGCCGAACCATTCCTGCAGGTGCGCGCCGATCACGGGCGCGATGATCGGCGCCAGCCCCCAGGCGATCGACATGTAGGTGAAGGCATGCATCAGCGCCTGGCCGGAGAACGAATCGGTGATGATCGCCTTGGCCAGCAGGTTGGTGGTGGCGATGCCGAAGCCCTGCAGGCAGCGCGCCAGGATGAAGGTTTCCAGGTTCGGCGCGCCCAGCGAGAGCAGGCAGCCGATGGTGTAGATCACCAGGCCGAAGGCGAGCACGCGCTTGCGTCCATAGGCGTCGGCCACCGGGCCGAAGATCAGCTGGCCCAGCGCGTAGGCCGCCATGTAGCCCGATACGCTCGACTGGATCGCCTGCGGCGAGGTCGAGAAGAAATGCGCCATGGCCGGCAGGGCGGGCACGTAGATGTCGATCGCGAGCTGGCCGGCGGAGGCGAACAGGCAGATCAGGAACAGCAGGAAACGGGGTGAGTTCGTCGCGCGCGGGGCGGTGACGCTACGGCTGGCAGTATCGTGGTTCATGACGGCATCGAGAGGGCGGAGCGGCGGCGCGGGCCGGGACCGTTCGGCTGGCGAACGGCGGCGCGGAGGCGTCGCCGACGCATATTGTGCCTGTCGTTTGAAAACTCGATGCGAATCCCTGTTTGGGGGCAGGGATTGCGAAATGAAAATGAAAGATTTGTCGGCTTGGTGAAAAGCGCGATGCCTAGCGTGCCGAGGCGCTGAAGCTGCTGACGTTCACCGAGCCGTTGGCGCCGTTGCTCTGGATCACCTCGACGCCGAACTGGGTGTTCAGCGTGTACCAGCTCGGGTTCAGCCAGCCCTTGGTGTAGGCAAGGTAATAGATGAAGGGCTGGAGATTGCCGCTGAAGCTGGTGGTCTGCGCGGTGCGCACGAAGCTCCACACCGGCCAGCCGTTGCTGCCCTGGTAGACGTCCCAACTGCCGTCCATGCCGCCCAGCGTCACGCCGGAAGCCACCAGGTTGCCGGCCGGCCGGTTGCCCGAGTAGGCGAGCCAGACCATCATCTCGCCCGAGGGCGAGCCGGGGTTGGTCGAGGGCGAGAAGAACAGGTCGTAGGCGGCGTCGTACTGGTTGTTGCCGCTCATGCTGTAGCTGACCTGGGTGGGCAGCGGCGCCTGGCTCGACACCTGGACCGGAAAGCCGCCCGGGTCGGGCGACCAGGCGCCCATCTGCCAGCCGCGATAGATGCTCGGGTAGGACTTGATCCCGCCGCTGCCGGTGGCCCACCACCAGGTCGACGACCAGCTGTTGCCGGCGGCGCTGCCGGTGCAGACCTGCTGCCAGCCGCCGGGGTTGTTGGCCAGGCCCCATTCGTCGTTCTGGATCGTGTAGCTGCCTTGCGCGAGCGCGCCGTATTGCGTCGAGATGCAGCTCTGCGCCGAGGCGGTGTTGCCGAGCAGGATCGAGAGCGGCAGCAGCCACAGGGCGCGGCGCAGCGGATTCAGCGGCATGGCGGGTCTCCAGGTTGACGGGTTGCGGCGGGTTCGGTTTGCTCGCCGGCAAGCACGAGCCTTGATAGATTAGGCGCCGAACCGGGATCCGGTGCCCCGGAAAACCGGTTCATTCGATTATCGATGCAATATCGGCCCGGCCTGGAACGTCATCACCAGGTCGCGACGCTCAGTTCGTTGCCGCGGCCCTCGCTGATCGGGATCGGCTGGGACAGATAGCCGTTGGCCGGGTCGCGGACGTAGTCGAGGTAGGCGTTGCCCCGCTCGACGGCATTCTCCGCCAGGATCGGCGTGCCCGGCGCGAGATGCGGCTCCAGCAGCTTCAGGATCGGCAGGTACAGGCTGAAGGCGCCGTCGAGCAGCACCAGGTCGATCTCGCCGTCGAGTTCGGCAAGCGTCTGCCGCGCGTCGCCCACGCGGATCTCGACCAGGTCCTCGAGCCCCGCGGCCTCGAGGTTGGCGCGCGCCCGGGCGGCCTTGCCCGCCTCCAGCTCGGTGCCGATCAGCCGCCCGCCGCCGTTGTCGCGCAGCGCGGCCGCCAGATGCAGCGTCGAGATGCCCATCGAGGTGCCGAACTCCACGATCCGCCTAGCCTTGCGCGCGCGGGCGCATTGGTAGAGGAAGCGGCCGTATTGCGGCGTGACGTTCAGGAAGTTGTCGGCCAGGCCGCGATAGTAGCCCTGCAGGTCGCGCGCTTCCTCGGCGAACACCTCGCGCAGGGCGTCGTCGAGCGATCCGCCGGCATGCTCGGCCTCGAACTGCGCCAGCAGCGCCTGGTCGGCCTGTTCGGCCTGCTGGAACAGCCGCTGCAGCGTGTCGGCCACGCGGGTCGTGTTCAATGAGTTCATGATAAGGAGTAGTCCAAATGGATGTCGTAGAGAGGATGCCGCTTGCGATCGCCTGCCTAGCGTAAGGGCGTGGACGCGGCCTGGCATTGGGCGAAGATGCCAAACTGTATGGAATTCTTGCCAATCACCGGAACGCCCTCGCGGCGGGAACATCGACATGCCTTTCCTGAGCGGACTTGCCTCGCTTGACGACTGGGTGGACCCGGATCGCGTGCCGCGGCCGGTGGTCACGATCGGCGCCGCCGATATCGTGCTGGAGGATCACGGCGGCCCCGCCGGCGATCTGCGCCATCGCGCGGCGATGGAATTTCACCAGCACCACAAGGGCGAGCTGCTGCTGGCGCTGCGCGGCGTGTTCACCTGCGAGGTGGACGGCGGCTTCTGGATCGTGCCGCCGCAAAGCGCGATCTGGATCCCGGGCGGGATCCGGCACAAGTTCGTTTCCGCCGGCATGCTCGAGTGCTACGTGGTGTTCGTCGATCCCGAGGCGGCAGGGGCCTTGCCCGCCGATTGTTGCGTGCTGGCGACCACGCCGCTGCTGCGCGAGCTGGTGATCCGCTCCGCCAGCCTGCCCGTCGAGTATCCCGACGGCGGTCTCGCCGCGCATCTGATGACCCTGCTGCTCGATGAACTGGCGCTCGCGCCGGCCGGCAAGCTGCACCTGCCGATGCCGGGCGACACGCGCCTGCGCGGCATCGCCGAGGCGATCATGGCCAGGCCCGCCGATCGCGGCACGATCCGCGTGTGGGCGCGGCGCGCGGGCCTGAGCGAGCGCACCCTGGCACGTCGCGTCACGGAGCAGACCGGCATGAGCTTCGGCCGCTGGCGCCAGCAGCTCCACCTGATGCTGGCCGTGCAATGGCTGGCGAACGGCATGTCGATCCAGCAGGTCGCGGACGAACTCGGCTACGAGAGCGCCAGCACCTTCGTCACGATGTTTCGCAGGACGCTCGGCGCGCCGCCGGCCCGCTACATGGCGGAGTGGGGCGCGGGCCGTCGTTGAACGGGCGCTTGCGTGCCGCCTTCATGGACAACCGGCTTCGGCCGGTTTTTTCGTGGAGCGCCGCGCACCATGAAAAACGCGCCGCTCCCGGGAGGAAGCGGCGCGATGGAGGCATCGCACGCGCGCATCAGCGCCGGTCATCGAATCCCGACCGGCCGATTCACGCGTGCCGGCTCGCGATCAGCGCGCGAAATCCGAATGGCTCTTGATGAAGCTGTAGAGCTTGGAGATGTCGATGCTGCCGAAGCCCGTCGAGCCGTCCCAGCCGGTGGCGGCGGCGAAACCCTTGTAGCTGCCGCTGCCGTTGTTGCCCGAGGTCACGTCGTGCAGCAGGGACGCATTGCTCGGGAAGTACTGGTAGAGGCTCGCGGCCGGGAAGCCGAGCGCATTGCCGTTGGCCGATTGCAGGCGCGCCCAGATGCCCACGAAGATCGGCGAGGCCAGGCTGGTGCCGCCGACCTGGTTCGGGTTGCCGCTGCCGTCGGTGGTGCTGCCGTTGTAGTACAGGATCGCACCGGTGCTCGATGCCGCGTCGAAGGCGATGTCGGGCAGCGCGCGGCCGCTCGAGGTGCCGGTGACGCTCGACGATTGCCACGACGGCGCCGCCTCGACCGTGCTGTAGCCGCCGCCGGTGGCCCACAGGCGCTTGGTCGAATCGTAGTCGCCTTCGTTGTCGTAGTAGCCGATCGCCTGCAGCCCTTCGTTCCACACCGTCTCGTTGGCCCAGGTGCTGCCCGAGGTGTAGAGCGTGGTGCCGCCCACGGCGATCACGTACGGCGAGCTGGCCGGCGCCGACACCGAGTAGTGCGTGGTGTTCGGCACGCCGCCCACGCCCGAGACGCGGCTGGTGCTGCACTCGTAGGCGCCTTCGTCGCCGCTCGACACCGAGAAGGTCTGGCCCTGCGCGACCGCCTGCTTGAAGATGTTGTTGTCGGCCGAGCGGATGCTGGAGGCGTCCGAATCGGTTTCGCACCAGCCCAGCGAGACGTTGATCACCTTCGCCACGTTGTCGCTGACCGCGCGGTTGAAGGCGTTCGAGATATCGTCGAGCAGGGCCTGGTCGGTCTGCGCATCGTCCGGTGCGTTGTAGAACACCACCTTCTGCACCGCGCCGCCCGCCGCGCCGACGATCGACTGGCTGTCGAGCTGCCATTCGAGGTCGCCGCTGTTGTAGGTGCGGCCCGAGCCACCCGTGTTGATCACCTGCGAGGACACCGCCGAGAGATGGTTGGCGCTCGCGAAGGTGTTCAGGTCCTTCACCGTCTGGGTTTGGCTGCCGTAGGTGATGATGCCGACCGTGGTGTTGGCGGCGCTCGGCGTCGAGCCCGCGTCGTAGATCGACGAGAACTGCACCGGGTTGTGGCCCGTGGCGGTGCCGGCCGCGACGGCGCGCGTCAGCGAGGCTGCCGCCTCGCCCTGCTGCTCGGACGGCTGGAAGCGATGGTGGTAGGTGTGCGCGACCACCACGTCCTGCAGGCCCAGGACGGTGTCGACCACGCCGCCGAGCGAGCTCGGCACCTGCGCATCCTGCGCGTTGGCGAACGCGCGGCGGCCCTTGGCGGTGGTGAACTGCTTGAGTTGCGTGTTGAAGGCCTGCTTGACCGTGCCGGCCGTGCCGTCGGCCGTCACGAACAGGCGGTTCGGCGCGATCTGCACATTGGTGAAGCCCGAGGCGCGCAGGTGCGCCGCCACCGCGTCGGCCTGCGCCTGGGTCGGACCGTATTGCTCGGCGAACTGCGCCGGCGTGAGGAAGCCGCCGCCGCTGCCGTGCTGGAGCTTGGCGATGAACTGGTCGAGCCGGGCCTCGTTGCGCAGCTTGAGGCCCACCGTCACGTGAACGGCGGAGCCGCTCGCGAGATCGAGGCTGGAGGCTGCCTGGGTGAGGCCGGCGGAGGACGTGATCGAGGCTGCGGCCGCGGTGCTCGCGGCGGGTTGCACGAGAGGCAGGAAGGCCTTGGTACGGGTGGTGGTCCACCCTTGTTGCGCGGCCGCATGGCCGGCCTGCATGCCGAATGCGGCGAGCGCGGCCGATGCGATCAGGAGCTTGGTGAAATGCTGGCGAACATTACCGGAAACACGATTCATTGGATGATTCCCCCTCGGATGATTGGACGACTTCGTCACTGCCGCTGCGCTCTGCGGTAGGCATCGCGCAGGTTCGTCCGCGCGCGGCGGGGCCGGCGGATCGCGCCGGTCGAGACACGCACGGTGTTCTGCAAAGAGACCCATTGATGCGGATTGCTAAGCAATTCGTGTGAAGCCGTGACGCGGAAGCGGGCTGGCACCGCGGGACGAGCCCGCCAGCCGATACGACGCCGGTTTGCCATCGGCCAGGATGGCGCCGGTTTTTTTCGAATCTCAATCAGGGAACGACTACAGAAAATCGCCGGTCGATTTCGACGTGGATAGTAGCATCGTCAAATCAGCGTCACAAACTTTTTTCAGGAATATCTAAAAAAGTTAGATAAGACAATTTGAATGGTTTTCGTAATGAATTGACGGCTCGATGTAAATATCCGGAAGTGATGCCGCGCCGTGCCTGTCGGAACGGGCAGGGTGGGCCAGGCGGGCCGATCCGCCGGACAGCCGGATAAATACTCGTATCAGAATGAATTCGCTAATTGGCGATTTGATCCGTAATTGCCGGAATGCAATTCCAATTCAAACGACTGTTTATTGAAAGCGGCAGTGAATCTGCCAAGGCGGGAAGCTGGCGGGACCGGCGGCGCTGAAATCCCGCGCCGCCGGCGAGGCGGATTCGTGTCGGTGCATCGATCCCGGGGCCGCGATGGACTGCATGCCGTGCGGCGTGCATCGCGGCCCGGGCGGCGCGCTTAGCGGCCGGTTTCCTTCAGGTACTGCGCGCGCGCGGCCACGGCGGTGTTCGTGAAGTCGGAGAACACGCCGTCGATGCCGGCGCGGTAGGCGTCGAGGTATTCGCCCACCGGATCACCCTTGTACTTGCCGGGCAGGTAGCGCGCCTCGTTGCGGAACGTGTACGAGTGGACGAACAGGCCGGCCTTGTGCGCATCGGCGATCAGGCTGGTCGGCTCGACCGAGTTCACGTCGGCCAGCGAGCCCGCGTAGGGCGTGCCGTCGGCGTTCTTGTCCTTCCACGGCGTGACCTTCCAGGCGAACACCTGCGGCTTCCACGGACCGATGCCGTCGGCGTAGGTCTTGATGTCGGCCAGGCCGGCCGGCGTCAGCAGGTCGCCGAACCAGCGCGAATCGCCGTTGATGGTCCAGCTGTAGGGGCGGCCGTCGACGAAGGCGTAGTCGTCGTTGGTCTGGTAGATCATCTCGCCGGTCTGGTAGTTGACGCCGTTGCCGTCGATCAGCTGCACCATGCGCGATTGCACGCCGCGCGCGCGCATGTATTTCAGGCTGGCCGGGTCGAAGCTCTGCACGAACACCGGCGCGGTGCGCGTGTTCAGGTTGTTGTCGTTGAGGAACTTGACGATCGCGTCCTCGAACGGATGGGTGCCCGTGCCGCAGCCGTTGGCGATCGCCTGCTGGTTGTTCCAGTAGGGGTTCTTCGATTCCGGGTAGATCGTGAACGGCTTGCCGGTGACGGCCGACTTCGCGCGCGCGATGTCGTACACCTCCTGCATGGTCAGGATCGGGAACTGGCCGTTCAGCGCGGTGGGGCGCACGTCCTTGGCGTCGTAGGTGGTGCCGCGGATCCACTGCTTGAGCTCGGCCACCGTGAAGTCGGTGATCGACCAGTCGTTGGTGTGGTCCTCGCCGTCGACGATCAGCGACTTCAGCACCGACTTCGGGTCCGCCGGGTTGGTCAGGTCGGACAGGTAGGTCGAGGGGCCGGTGGTGGCCGTGGTGGTCCACTTCACCGGCACGCGCACGCCGGGCACGGTGCGCTTGCGCGAGGCGACGTCGGCATTGGTCTTGGCGACGTCGGCGACGTTGGTGTTGTCGCTGAGCCAGGGGTTGTGGCGCACCACCAGCACACAGTCGCGGCTCAGGTGCAGGTCTTCCTCGAGCGAATCGGCGCCGGCATCGGCGGCCGCTTCGTAGGACACCTGCGTTTCCTCGGGATACAGGCCCGGCAGGCCGCGATGGCCGATCACCAGCGGCGCATTGCCGTCGAGCGTCTTCAGCGCGGTGGGCGTCTGGGCCGGCGGCGGCGTGGCGGGATCGTCGTCGCCGCCGCAGGCGGTCAGGGCCACGCTGCCGACCAGGGCGAGCAGCAGACAGGAAATACCGGTCCTTGAGAATGTCATGGCGATGTTCTTTTTCATCGAGTAGGTGGGTTGTCGAAACGGGACACGCGGCTTGCACAACAACGGCTCGATACGCACGCGGCCGCGAACGCCGCGCTCGCCGAATGTCAACGAATTCTGACAGTCGAGCTGTTCGAGTATGAATGTTGAAAAAATGAAATGCTAATTTTGTAATGTGACAGAACATGCGTCGGGCGATGCTGTTTCGAGCGAAACGCAATCCAGCCATGATGGTATGGGAGAAGGGTGATGGCAGGGCGTGGCAGGTGGCGTCGGTTGGAGCTTTCAGTTTTTTCCTATCGACACGGGCCGGGGCATTCCATCCATTTTCGATATTTCATCGTGCTTTCGTTTTGCTGTCTTCGTATTTCCGCCTTCCGCTTCGCATCGACCGGCTCGCGATGCCTGAATGCGACAATCGCCTCCCGAACCCAGGCCCACTTCATCGACCCGGCATGATCGAAAGACTCGAAGACATCGGCGTATTCGTGCGCACGGCCGACAACGGCAGCCTGTCGGCCGCCGCGCGCGCGCTCGACATCACGCCCGCGGTGGCCAGTGCCGCGCTCAAGCGGCTCGAGGCCGCGCTCGGCACGCGCCTGCTGACGCGCTCGACGCGCAACCTGCGGCTCACGCCCGACGGCG
Source organism: Burkholderia sp. Ax-1720 (assembly GCF_011753035.1). Taxonomy (NCBI): domain Bacteria; kingdom Pseudomonadati; phylum Pseudomonadota; class Betaproteobacteria; order Burkholderiales; family Burkholderiaceae; genus Burkholderia; species Burkholderia sp. Ax-1720. The sequence continues at coordinate 14,282 of NZ_VWWK01000147.1, forward strand.
AGCGCTACCTCGAATACGCGCGCGGCATGCTGGCCGCGGCCGAGGCGGGACGCACCGCGATCGCGGCGGGCCGGCACACGATCGGCGGCGAGGTGTCCTTGTCGGTGCCCTCGGACCTGGGTCGCAACCTGCTGTTCGGCTGGCTCGACGCCTTTCTCGCCGAGCATCCCGCGGTACGCCTGAACGTGCGGCTCTCGGATCGCGTCGCCGACCTGTACCGGCAGCCCGTCGACCTGGCCGTGCGTTACGGGCCGCCGCAGGATTCCGCGCTGGTCGCGCTGCCGCTCGCGCCCGACAACCGGCGCGTGCTGTGCGCCGCGCCCCGTTATTTCGCCGAGCACGGCATGCCGCGCACGCCGGCCGAATTGGCTACGCACAACTGCCTGCGTCTCGCGCTCGGCGATACGATCCACCAGCAATGGACCTTCTTCGATGCGGCCAGCCAGGCGCACCCGGTGAAGGTGAGCGGCGACCGCGTGGCCGACGACGGCGAGCTGGTGCATCGCTGGGCGCTGGCCGGCCATGGCCTGACCTACAAGTCGCGGCTCGACGTGCTGGCCAGCCTGCGCGCCGGCACCCTGGTGCAGGCACTGGCCGACCACCAGGGCGAGCCGGCGCCGCTGCATCTGGTGACCACCCATCGCACGCTGATCTCGCCCACCGTCACCGCCTTGCGCGATGCGCTGCAGGCGCGGGTGCGCGACTACCTCGACACGCCGTCGGCCTGAGCGCCGGCCAGCCAGGCGCGGCCGGCCTCGAGCGCATCGCGGCCCTGGTGCACGGCCAGGTCGAGTCGAGTGACGGCGGCATTGCCGAGCGAGAGCGCGCGCAGCTCGGCGATCGCGGCCGGCGGCAGGTCGTCGAGGCGGCTGCGCCGGATCAGCAGGGTGGCCTGGTCGGTGCCGCGCAGCAGGCCGTTCGGCTCGGCCAGCTCGCGGATCTCATGGCGCGCGAACAGGAACTGCGGCCGCCAGAGCGGCACCACGGCCCAGGCACGCGCGGCCACGGCGCGTTCGAAGGCCGCCACGCAATCCGCCAGCGTGCCGTTCTCGAAGCGGTAGCCGAGCGCGGCCAGGCCGTAATGGTCGATGATCTCGCGCGAGAAGCGGCTGATGCCGGCGCCCGGGCCGATGCCCTGGATCAGCGGCGTCATGCGGCGGCGCACGGCCGGTTTCGCCAGGTCGGCCACCGCGGCGAGCTCGTCGGCGCTCACGTAGGCCGGCACGCCCCACAACGCATAAGGCGTGTAGAGCACCGCCAGCTTCTCGAAGCCGTCCGCTAGCGGGTCGACATACCGGCCGTGGCTGCCCGGCAGCCAGGCGCTGCAGAGCAGGTCGGCCGAATCGTCGGCGAGCATCGCGAAGGCGGCCTCGTGCGCCGCGCGGCGTTCGGTGACGGCCACGCCGTGCCGTTCGAGCACGGCGCGCACCACGCCGGCCGCGGCATGGTGGAAGCTCAGGTCGATGGTGGCCAGCGTGATGGTGGGCGAGGCGGGCATGAAGGGCTCCGTTGATGGATGGGGATGGCCTCATCATGCGAACGGCAGGCGCCGCGATCCAGCTGCGCGGCCCGGAAACATTTTCGGCGGCGCGTTGAAGACGCGCTGGCGACATCGGCCGGAAGCGGCGATTCGGAACATTCCCGATGCCGCGATTTTCGTCGCGGCGACGAAGCTGTTTCCGTCGATGCGCGGTGTTTCGCGCTCGCCCGGCTGTCGATAATCGGCGGCCGAAACGCGGCAATCGGGCCGCGTGCGAATTCCGGCGGGAGCCTCTCGTGACACCTCGAATCCTTCTTTCCTCCCTGCTCGCGCTGCTCGTGGCCTGCAGCTTCGGCGCCCCGGCCGCCGGCGCGGCCGACACCACCGCGCTCGAACTGGTCGCGCAATCGACCACCATGCCCTGGAACGCCGTGGCGCTCGACGCACGCGGACGCATCTTCGTCAGTTCCCCGAAATGGACCGGCGGCACCGGGCCGGCGCTGGCCACTATCGAAGCCGATGGGCGGCTCGCCCCCTATCCCGATGCGGCCTGGAACGGCTGGACGCCCGGCGCCGACGCGGCGCGAGCCTTCGTCAGCATCAACGCGATCCATCGCGAGGCCGACGGCAGCTTGTGGATCGTCGATACCGGCTCGCCCGAGTTCGGCGGCACGCCGGTGCCGAACGGCGCGAAGCTGGTGCAGGTCGATCCGCGCGAGGACCGCGTGCTGCGCGTCTACCCGTTTCCGGCCAGCGCGATTCGCGCGCATACCTATGTCGACGACGTGCGCATCCACGGCCGGCACGCCTACCTGACCGACGCGGGCGAGGGCGCGATCCTGGTGCTCGATCTCGACAGCGGCGCGGTGCGGCGCCGTTTCGACGGCATGGCCTTCGCGCAGGCGGCGCCCGATGCGCGCATCGTGGTGGCAGGGCGCGTGCTGCGCGGGCCCGATGGCCGGCCGTTGCGCGTGAACGCCGATCCGCTCGAACTGAGCCCGGACGGCAAGACCTTCTACTTCGGGCCGTTGTCGGGGCCGATGTCGCGGATCGAGACGCGCTACCTCGACGACGACCGCCTCAGCGATGCCGAACTCGCGCGCCACGTGCGGCGCTGGTTCGCGCTGCCGCCGGTGGGCGGCACCGCGATGGACGCGGCCGGCAACCTCTACTACACGCCGCTGGCCGACAACACGCTGATGCGCCGCGCGCCCGACGGCCGGATCACCCGGCTCGCGCGCGATGCGCGGCTGCGCTGGGTCGACGCGCCCTTCCTCGACGGCCTGGGCCATCTCTACCTGCCGGTGCCGCAGATTGACGGTGCGCCGGTGTTCAACCACGGCCATTCGACGATGCGGCTGCCGATCGCCTTGTATCGGGTTCGCTTGCCGGCGGATTGAGTCGGGAGGCTGCCGGCGCGCGGTTCGCGCATGCGGCGGCGGGGTTCGCCGAACATGGCGGATCGCAGCGGGCCGGCGCGAAGGCGCGGGTTCGACGGGGCGCGGCGAGGGGCGCCGGCGGCGATCCGCAGCCAGGCACGGCAGGGCGAAGCGCAACGCGCCCGGCCGTCGCCGGCGATGGAATAATCGCCGGCTGGCGTGCGTTGTGATGCGGTGGCGGCCGTCATGCGCCGCGCCCGATCCTCGCTCATTCCCGACCCGCAAGGCAGCCCCTTGATGACACGATTCCTTTCCCCGCGCCGGCTTGCCGGCCCGACCGGCGTGATCCGCCC
>NZ_VWWK01000148.1:0-17490 GCF_011753035.1 Burkholderia sp. Ax-1720
CGACGGCGCGCTCGGCGTCGGGCGCGGGAGTCGCGGCCGGGGCCGCCGCCGGGGCGCGCGGCGCGAGGCCGGCATCGATCTGGGTACTCATGGCTGGGGCTGGGTGGGGTTGGCTGCCGGGGCGCTGCCGCGGCGCACGACGCGCCAGTAGTCGATCACGACCCAGGCGGCGAACAGCGGCGCGCCGATCGCGGCGGCCAGCACGAAGCGCTCGACGCCGTCGAGCAGGGTCACGATCGGCAGCAGGTAAAGCACGTCCTCGGTCTCGAAGCCGCCCACCGACGCCTGCTTGGTGCCGGCCTTGCCGGCAAGGGATTCGATCCGCATGCGCAGGAAGAAGATCAGCGCGACGGCCGCGCCCGCCACGGTGCCGAGCAGCACCGGCGAGGCGAACATGTGGCCGCCCTGGGCGACGATGCCCGCGCCCATGCAGACGAACAGCGCCACGGTGATCACCGCGTCGCTGGCCAGATCGTAGAAATGGCCGATCTTGCTGGTCTTGCCGCTGATGCGCGCCAGTTCGCCGTCGGTGTGGTCGACGAAGTTCGACAGCACGATCAGGAAGGCCCCGGCGTTGATCCAGCCGAAACCGCCCTGCGCGAGGCACACGGCGCCCGCCAGGCCGATCAGCAGGCGCAGCGTGGTCAGGTGGTTCGGGGTGACGGGGGTATCGACGAGCGGCGTGACGAGCCGGCGCGCGAGCCGCGCATCCCAGGTGCGGGGCGGCGGCGGCGCGATGAGTTTTCTTTGGTCCATCGGCGGATGTTATACGGATTTGTAACGATTTGCTTTTTCCAAGACTCAATTTTGACACGGGGATGTCGAAACCGGGTTCGACCAAAATGCCCGGCGCGCCTGGGTGACCGGAAGCGCACGATGGATTTTGAGGCGTTTAGTCGCGTTTCTTGGCGTCGAGGCCGTGTCGAGCGCCTCCGCGGATGCCGTCGGCGCCTTGTCGGGATTGGCTCGAGGCGCGATTCTACAGGCTCGTGGCGGGAGCTGAATCGGCTGTATTCATCTGGATACGACCGATTTGTGGGCGCCTCGGAAATGTTGCGCGGATCCCAGTCCCGGGTGCCCGGCGGAACGCCCGGTTCGCGTACCGATTGATTCGGTTCGCCTGGCGGTGCAGGGCGTCGGGCCGCCGGCCCATCCGTCCCGGAATAATCGACGGCCGCCGCCTGTTCTTTGCTGGCGGAGCGGACGTGCCGATGGCGCCGTCCAGACGATTCCGACCTCAATCCATTTCAATCCAATTCAATTCCCGGGTAGATCATGAACATCCTGAAAACGAGCGCATGCGCGCTGCTGCTGGCCAGTTCGTCGGTTTTCGCCGCCCAGCCCAGCTGCATGGACAAGGCCACCACGCAAGCGGCGATGAACGCCTGCGCGGCCGGCGCCTACAAGCAATCGGACGCGGCGCTGAACAGCACCTACCGCGCCCTGGTCGCCAAGCTCGGCGAACCGGGCAAGACCCGGCTGAAGGAAGCGCAGCGCCGCTGGCTGGCCTGGCGCGACGCCCAATGCGCCTTCGAGGCGAGCGGCGTTGACGGCGGCAGCGCCGCGCCGATGGTCACGAGCCAGTGCCTGGACCAGCTCACCCAGGCCCAGACCAAGCTGCTCGACAGCCATCTCCATTGCCAGGAAGGCGATATTTCCTGCTCCAACTGAGGCCGATCCGGCGCGCCTGCCCGGGCGAATCCGCGTCGCCCGCCGCGCAGAAAGCTGCAGATACAGCGCCGATTTTCGTCTGATCAAAGTAGACTGTCGAACCCCGTGGATCCGTCCCCGATGGTCTCGCCCATCGGCCGGATTCGCGGGTGCCGTCGCGCGCTCCGGCAGCGGCTGGCCGATCGGCTCGGGCCGAGCCCGGCGCCGCCGCCCGGCGCGCGACACCGCGTTTCATTCCTATTCCACTGGAGGAGCAAATCCATGAAGCAGAACCACACGATCGACACGCGCAAGAAAATCGTGATCGGCGCCGCCGCGCTGTTTGCCCTGGCGGCCGCCGGCAACGCGATGGCGGACCAGATCGTGAAGATCGGCAGCGTCGAGCCGCTGACGGGCGGCATCTCGCACCTCGGCAAGGACAACGAGAACGGTGCCCGTCTGGCGATCGAGGAGATCAACACGAAGGGCCTGACCATCGGCGGCCAGAAGATCACGCTGCAACTGGATGGCCAGGACGACGCGGCCGACCCGCGCACCGCCACCCAGGTCGCGCAGAAGCTGGTCGACGACAAGGTCGTCGCCGTGGTCGGCCACCTGAACTCGGGCACCTCGATCCCGGCCTCGAAGATCTACAGCGATGCCGGCATCCTGCAGATCTCGCCCTCGGCCACCAACCCGGCCTACACGCAGCAGGGCTTCAAGACCACCTACCGGGTGGTCGCGACCGACGCGCAGCAGGGCCCGGCGCTGGCCGCCTACGCGCAGAAGGCCGGCGTCAAGACGGTGGCCGTGATCGACGATTCGACCGCCTACGGCCAGGGCCTGGCCAACGAGTTCGAGAAGAAGGCGAAGGCGCTGGGCCTGAAGGTGGTCTCGCATGACGCGACCAACGACAAGGCCGTCGACTTCCGCGCGATCCTGACCAAGATCAAGGGCGAAAACCCGGACGCGATCATGTACGGCGGCATGGATGCCACCGGCGGCCCGCTGGCCAAGCAGGCCAAGCAGCTCGGCCTGCGCGCCAAGCTGTTCGCGGGCGACGGCGTGTGCACCGAGCAGCTTTCCGACCTGGCCGGCGCCGCCGCCGACAACGTGGTCTGCTCGCAGCCGGGCGCGGCGCTCGAGAAGATGCCGGGCGGCGCCGAATTCCAGGCCAAGTACCAGAAGCGTTTCGGCCAGATCATCAAGTTCGACGCGCCGTTCGCCTATGACTCGGTGTACATCATCGTCGACGCGATGAAGCGCGCGAACTCGGTCGATCCGGCCAAGATCCTGGCGCAGATGCCCACCACCGACTACAAGGGCGTGATCGGCGAGACCGTGTTCGATGCCAAGGGCGACCTGAAGCACGGCGTGATCTCGCTGTACGGCTACAAGTCGGGCAAGAAGTCCTTCGTGGATGAAGTGAAGATGTAAGAAGGATGCCCGTTCCGGCCGTGCGGCCGGGACGGGCATGCGGCTTTACCTTTACTCGGCGTATGTCTCGCGGCGTTCGGATTCCGAGGTCTCGATGACGATCAGGCTGATGCCGCCCGAAGGATCGTCCGTCTCCGACGGCGGCAGCAGTTCGGGCGGAACGGTGCCATCTCCGCTGCTGCGCAACAGCTTGCAGGCCGATGCGCCGAGCACCTCGTCGAGAATCGAGTGGCCCGCCTGGCCATAACCGGCGCAGAAGCAGGCGTAAGCCGGAATCGAGTCGCCCTCGAAGCGCGAACTCGTCTTGGGATCGTGCGCCGTTCTGGTTCTGGTGAAGCCTTTTTTCAGGCCGTTGTCGATCAGGTCCCAGATCATGTGCGACCAGCCTCTCGCGCCGGTTCGGGTACCGAATTGCCTGCCATTGGACATCGCCAGGAATTCGAGCAGGGTTTCGCCGAGCGAGACGATCGTAAAGAGTGGTGACTCGGCCATCCATACCGCCATCGGATATTGCTTGAATGGCGCCGGCGAATGTGAGAAGACCGGGTCGGAATCGACCAGCAGATACTGCGCGCCGGCATGTCGATTATGCGGCGTGACCGTCCTGGATTTGCCATGAAGCGTGCCGCCGTTCTTCATGTCGTATGTGAAGGTCGGCCAATGCTGATAAAGGAACAACTGATGCTGTTCGCTTGTCGGGACGGTCAGGCGCGGCGCCGATGGATCCGTCATTTTCGCCTGCAGCAACAGGGCATTGCGCTGCACGCTGCCTGATGTTCCCTGGTGGATGTGCACGAACAGGATATCGCCCAGTTCGCAGCGGGCCTTGGGCGTGGGGGCGGTGAATTTCACCATCGGCGACTGATGGCAGAACACGCCCGAGGTGGCGATCTGAATGCCTGAGCCCGCGAATACGGCGTCGAGCGCGGTCTTGATCAGGGGCACGCCGTGCTTGACCAGGCTGGCGATGAAATCCGGTTCTTCTGGAGGTTTCCCGCTTGGCTTCGCGCGGCGATAGGCATCGGACATCGATTTTATTGCAATGTCGTCGAAATCTTTGTGCAACTTTCCGCCATTCGCGTGCAGCAGAGTCAGATAGCTCACCAAGTTTATTCCCCGAGGAAATTATGCTGTTTTTGATTTTTGCCGATATTAAGGGATTTCAATTCGCCGCGGAATGAATTCTGCCTGATCGGAATGCCGGTCGATACGAATTCCGATCGAAACTCGATGTAAGCGGCATGGCGACGCCTATCATGTGAGCTTCTCATCCCGATGCGCGTGAGGATGCATTCGCGCTTTCCGCCATGACCGAACCCACCACCCCCGCCCCCGACAGCACCGCCGCGCGCGTCGCCCTCTGGCGCGCCTTGCACGTCGAAGCCGACCCGCCGCCGCACGTGCTCGACGACCCGATCGGCCTGCAACTGCTCGCGCCCGGTGACGACTGGCGCAGCCGCGGCGACATGGATCTCGCCTTCACGCGGCCGTTTCGCGCCGCGATCGTCGCGCGGGCGAGATTCATCGAGGACTGGGTGGCCGAGCAGCTTGCGCGCGGCGTCGATCAGTACGTGATTCTCGGCGCGGGCCTCGACAGCTTCGTGCAGCGCCGCCCGGATCTCGCGGCGCGCCTGCGCGTGTTCGAGATCGATCGCCCCGGGCCGCAGGCCTGGAAGCGCGCGCGACTGGTCGAACTCGGTTTCGGCATTCCCGATTCGCTGCGCCTGGTCCCCGTCGATTTCGAGGCGGGCGCGAGCTGGCGCGAGGCGCTCGCGGCGACCGGCTTCGACGCCGGCAAACCCGCGGTGGTGGTCTCCACCGGCGTCAGCATGTACCTCAGCGACGAGGCGAACCGCGCCACGCTGGCCGAGGTCGCCGCGCTCGCGCCGGGTTCCAGCCTCGTGATGAGCTTCCTGCTGCCGTTGCACCTGGCCGATCCGGCCGTGCGCCCCGCGCTGGAAATGGCGGAAAAGGGCGCCCGCGCCAGCGGCACGCCCTTCATCAGCTTCCATACCCCCGAGGAGATTCGCGCGAAGGCTCGCGAGGCCGGCTTCGGCGAAGCCCGCCATGTCCCGGCGAGCGAACTCGCGCTGCGCTATTTCTCCACGCGCGAGGACGGCCTGCGCCCGCCCGACAACGCCGAGGAACTGCTGGTCGCGATCCGCTGAACGCGCATTCAGCGTGCCCCGCGCCGCGCCGACACCAGCATCATCATCGGCCGCTCGCGTTCCTCGGCCAGCGCCGGCTGCGCCTCGACCTGGGCCGGCGACGGCCCCCATTCGTCCAGGTGCGCGAGCGCGAAGCCCGATTCGATCAGCAGGTTGAGCAGGGTGCCGATGGTGCGGTGCTGCTTGACCACGCCCTCGGCGAGCCAGTCGGTCACGCGCGGGCCTTCGTTCTGGTAACCGTCCAGCGGCCAATGGCGCCAGCCCTCGGCATCGGTGCGAAAGCCCTGCCGGCTCGGCGCGGTCAGGATCGGGTGCTCGATCGAGAACACCAGCCGTCCGCCCGGCACCAGCGCGCGATGGATCGCCGCGAACAGCCCCGGCAGGTTCTCGATGTAGTGGAAGGCCAGCGAGCTGTAGACCAGGTCGAAGGCGGCGGCCGGCAGGTCGAGCCGTTCGAGGTCGGCGCGCCGGTAGGCGATGCGCGGGTTGGCGGTGTCGGCCCGGGCGCGCTCCAGCATCCGCTCGGAAACATCGAGGCCCAGCACGCTGGCCGCCTCGTGCTCGGCGGCCCAGCGGCAGAACCAGCCGTAGCCGCAGCCGAGATCGGCGATGCGCAAGCCGCGCGGCTCGGGCAGCAGCGCGCGCAGGGCCGGCCATTCCGGCGCGCCGCCGAGGCCCTCGACCGAGCGCTTGAGCTTCGCGTAGTTGTCGAAGAACGTCGGATCGTCGTAGATGTTCTGGGTCATCGATGCGCTCTCTCAGTGCCGTGGTCGACAGCCGGCGGCGCGAGGCCCGGGCACGCCGCGCCCTCGCGCCGCGAGGCGGCAGGCCGGCGTCATGCGGGGCCCGGCGCGCGCGGCATGCGCGACGGCGGTTGTCATGAACGAATTCGACGATCCTAGCGCGTAACGGGCGTGCCGCGCGAGCCCCCGATGCGTCGAAGCGGCCGCTTGGCGCCGCCCCTTGCACGCCTGTCCCTCAATTCCCGGACAACAGGCCGCCCGCGGCGCGCAATGCATCGGTGACGATCGCGGCGGCCGGCGTGGGCAGCCGGTCCGAGCGCGTGATGAGCCCGTAGTCGTCCATCTGGCACTGCATCGCCAGCGGCAGGATCTCGACCACGCGATGCGCCGCGTAATACTGCGCGACGTCGGCGGCCAGCACCGCGATCATGTCGCTCTCTTCCAGCAGCCGCGTGATGAACAGCAGGGCGGCGGTCTCCACGATGCGCGCCGGCGGCGCCAGGCTGGCGCGCTGGAACATGCGCTCGAAGCGGTGGCGCAGCACGCTGCCGGCGGGCGGCACCACCCAGTTGGCCTCGCGCACCTCGGCCAGCGTCAGCGCGGGCCCGCCCAGCAGCGGATGGCCCTGGCGCACCACCGCGTGGACGAATTCGTCGGCGAGAGTCTCGTAGCGCAGCGGCAGCTTGTCGTGCTCGGCCGACAGCCGGCCGACCACGATATCGAGCTTGTCCTGCGCGAGCCGTTCGAGCAGCACGTTGCTGGTCTCGATCTCGACCGAGATCCGCATCGCCGGATGCTGCTTCTTGACCGCGGCGATCGCGGCCGGCAGCAGGCGCACGCCGGGCGAGGTGATGGTGCCGATCGCGACATGGCCGAGATGGCCGGCCTTGAGCGCATCGAGCTCCTCCTGCGCCTGCTCGAGGCTGCCGAGCACGGCGCGCGCATGGCGGATCAGCGCGTCGCCGTAGAGCGTGGGTTTCACGCCGCGCGGCATGCGCTCGAACAGCACCGTGCCGAGCATGTCCTCGAGCTCGCGCAGCAGCTTGGAGGCGGCCGGCTGGGTCATGTTCAGCACCGCCGCCGCGCGATGGATATTGCCTTCCTCCGCGAGCGCGACGACCAGCAGCAACTGCCTGGTTTTCAGCCGCGTGCGCACGTACCAGGGGTTCGCGTCGAGCATCGGTTCAGTGTTTACGAGGATATGGAAACGTGTATCGGAGACGTCCGATTTTTCATTAGTAGGTTATCAACGATCTGACTAGACTGCTCGCAAATCCTGCTACCCACATACGAGCATGTCGGACTCCAAACCCAAGCTGCGCTCCCAACACTGGTTCGGTCCCGCGGACAAGAACGGCTTCATGTACCGAAGCTGGATGAAGAACCAGGGTATTCCCGATCACGAGTTCGACGGCCGGCCGATCATCGGCATCTGCAATACCTGGTCCGAGCTGACGCCCTGCAACGCGCATTTCCGCAAGCTCGCCGAGCACGTCAAGCGCGGCATCCACGAGGCGGGCGGCTTCCCGGTGGAATTCCCGGTGTTCTCCAACGGCGAATCGAACCTGCGGCCCACCGCGATGCTCACGCGCAACCTCGCCAGCATGGACGTGGAGGAGGCGATCCGCGGCAACCCGATCGACGCGGTGGTGCTGCTGGCCGGTTGCGACAAGACCACGCCGGCGCTGCTGATGGGCGCGGCCAGTTGCGACGTGCCGGCCATCGTGGTGAGCGGCGGGCCGATGCTCAACGGCAAGCTGGAGGGCAAGGACATCGGCTCGGGCACGGCGGTCTGGCGGCTGCACGAGGCGCTCAAGGCCGGCGAGATCGACCTGCACCGTTTCCTCTCGGCCGAGGCCGGCATGTCGCGCTCGGCCGGCACCTGCAACACCATGGGCACCGCCTCGACGATGGCCTGCATGGCCGAGGCGCTCGGCGTGGCGCTGCCGCACAACGCGGCGATTCCCGCGGTCGACGCGCGCCGTTACGTGCTGGCCCACATGTCGGGCATCCGCATCGTGCAGATGGCGCTGGAGGACCTGAAACTGTCGAAGGTGCTGACGCGCGCGGCCTTCGAGAACGCGATCCGCACCAATGCCGCGATCGGCGGCTCGACCAACGCGGTGATCCACCTGAAGGCGATCGCCGGCCGCATCGGCGTGCCGCTCGAGCTCGAGGACTGGATGCGGATCGGCCGCGATACGCCGACCCTGGTCGACCTGCAGCCCTCGGGCCGCTTCCTGATGGAGGAGTTCTATTACGCGGGCGGGCTGCCGGCGGTGCTGCGCCGGCTCGGCGAGGCCGGGCTGCTGCCGCATCCGGATGCGCTGACCGTCAACGGCCGTTCGCTGTGGGACAACGTGCGCGAGGCGCCGAACCACGACGAGGAAGTGATCCGCCCGCTCGACAGGCCGCTGATCGCCGACGGCGGGATCTGCATCCTGCGCGGCAATCTCGCGCCGCGCGGCGCGGTGCTGAAGCCCTCGGCGGCCACCCCCGAGCTGCTGCGCCATCGCGGCCGCGCGGTGGTGTTCGAGAACTTCGACCACTACAAGGCCGCCATCAACGACGAGGCGCTGGAGGTCGACAAGGACTCGGTGCTGGTGATGAAGAACTGCGGGCCGCGCGGTTACCCGGGCATGGCCGAGGTCGGCAACATGGGCCTGCCGCCCAAGCTGCTGCGCCAGGGCGTGAAGGACATGGTGCGGATCTCCGACGCGCGCATGAGCGGCACCGCCTACGGCACGGTGGTGCTGCACGTGGCGCCCGAGGCCGCCGCGGGCGGCCCGCTGGCGGCCGTGCGCAACGGCGACTGGATCGAGCTCGACTGCGAGGCCGGCCGCCTGCATCTCGACATCAGCGACGAGGAACTGCAGCGGCGCCTGTCCGACGTCGATCCGACCGCCGCGCCGGGCGTGGCCGAGCAGCAGGGCCGCGGCGGCTATGCGCGGCTCTATGTCGACCACGTGCTGCAGGCCGACGAGGGTTGCGACCTGGACTTCCTGGTCGGCATGCGGGGCGCCGAGGTGCCGCGCCACTCGCACTGAAACTGAAGTCGCGAGGCCGGCCCCGGGCCGGCACGTCGCATGACCGGGCCGCGCCCACGAAGCGGCCCGGCGGCCGACAGGGACGAGGGGGCCGTGAGGGCGCGAGGCGATCGCCGGGCCGGCCAGGGCCGCCGGGCCCGCTTCGCGAATACGCCCGGCGGCAGCGGGCAAGGCGCCATCGAACGGCGCCCGAAGAGATCCGCGCGAGCGTGCCCGCCGGGCGCCGCTGCACGACGCGGGCAGACGACATGGTGGAAGGAGACGCAATGACGAAATCGCAGGCAGCGCGTTCCGGCGAGACCGGTGCACGCGCAACCGATCCGGCGGCCGACGGCGAGGAGACACGCGTGGTCGGCCTGGTCGCGCGCCGGCTCCTGCCGTTCCTCGCGCTGATCTACGTGGTGGCCTATATCGATCGCACCGTGGTCGGCTTCGCGAAGCTGCACATGAACGCCGCGATCGGCCTGAGCGACGCCGCCTACGGCCTGGGCGCGGGCCTGTTCTTCATCGGCTACTTCCTCTGCGAGGTGCCGAGCAACCTGGCGCTGTCGCGCTTCGGCGCGCGCATCTGGTTCGCGCGGATCCTGTTCACCTGGGGCGCCATCACCATGGCGACCGCCTTCGTCACGGGGCCGAACGGTTTCTACACGCTGCGCTTCCTGCTCGGTGCGGCCGAGGCCGGGCTCTATCCCGGCATCCTGTACTTCCTCACCCACTGGTTCCCGATGCGCCACCGCGCGCGCGTGATCGGCCTGCTGGTGCTGGCCCAGCCGATCGCCGGCATCATCACCGGGCCGATCTCGGGCCTGGTGCTGGAGATGCACGGCGTGGCCGGGCTCGCGAACTGGCAGATGCTGTTCATCCTGAGCGGGCTGCCGGCCGTGCTGCTGTGCTGGCCGACCCTGCGCGTGCTGCCCGACACGCCCGCCCAGGCGCGCTGGCTGGCCGAACCCGATCGGCGCTGGATCGAGCAGGCGCTGGCCGCCGATCGCGGCCGCTACGCGCTCGATCCGCACCTGAGCCCGTTCGCGGCGCTCAAGGACCGCCGCGTGCTGCTGATGGCGCTGCTCTACCTGCCGTTCCCGATTAGCATCTACGGCCTGTCGCTGTGGCTGCCCACCATCATCAAGGCCTTCGGCGTGAGCGATTCGACGGCGGGCCTGATCTCGGCCGTGCCCTACATCTGCGCCGTGATCGGGCTGCTGATCGTGCCGCGCCATTCCGACCGGCATCGCGAGCGTCACTGGCACATCGTGGCGGTCACCGCCTTCGGCGCGCTGGCGATGGCGGCCAGTGCCTGGTTCCGCGCTCCCGCGCTGCAATTGCTGTTCATCAGCCTGACGGCCTCCGCGGTCTATTCGATCCAGGCCGTGGTCTGGGCGCTGCCGGGGCAGTTCCTGAGCGGGCCGAGCGCGGCGGTGGGGATCGCGACCATCAACTCGATCGCGAACCTCGGCGGCTACTTCGGCCCCTACAGCGTCGGCCTGATCAAGGACGCCACCGGCAGCCTGGCCGCCGGCCTGTACTTCCTCGCGGCCACCCTGCTGGTGGCCGTGCTGATGGCCTTCGCGGTGCGCGCCGCCTTGCGCGCGAGCACACCGGCCGGGGCGCTGGCGGGCGATGCGCTCGCCCATCAAGAATCCTGACGTGCCCGCGCGGCGCGTGCCGCGCGACTCAACCGACAACCGAAGCAGGACCGATGCCATGACTTCAAGCCGTCCCCCTCGCTACCGCGGTGTGTTCCCCGTGGTGCCGACCACCTTCAGCGATACCGGCGAACTCGACCTGGCCAGCCAGAAGCGCGCCGTCGACTTCATGATCGACGCGGGCTCGGACGGCCTGTGCATCCTCGCCAACTTCTCGGAGCAGTTCTCGCTGTCCGACGAGGAGCGCGAGATCCTCACGCGCACCGTGCTCGAGCACGTGGCCGGCCGCGTGCCGGTGATCGTCACCACCACGCATTACGGCACGCGGCTGTGCGCGGCGCGCAGCCGGCGCGCGCAGGAGCAGGGCGCGGCGATGGTGATGATCATGCCGCCGTATCACGGCGCCACCTTCCGCGTGCCCGAGACGCAGATCCACGAGTTCTACGCGCGCGTGTCCGACGCGATCGACATTCCGATCATGATCCAGGACGCGCCGGCCAGCGGCACCGTGCTGTCGGCGCCGTTCCTGGCGCGCATGGCGCGCGAGATCGAGCAGGTGTCCTATTTCAAGATCGAGACGCCGGGCGCCGCCAACAAGCTGCGCGAGCTGATCCGCCTGGCCGGCGACGCGGCGCAAGGCCCCTGGGACGGCGAGGAGGGCATCACCCTGCTGGCCGACCTGAACGCCGGCGCGACCGGCTCGATGACGGGCGGCGGTTTCCCCGACGGGATCCGCACCATCGTCGACGCGCATCGCGAGGGGCGCCTCGACGAGGCCTTCGCCGCCTACCAGCGCTGGCTGCCGCTGATCAACCACGAGAACCGCCAGGCGGGCCTGCTGGCCTGCAAGGCGTTGATGAAGGAGGGCGGCGTGATCGACTGCGAGCTGCCGCGCCATCCGCTGCCCGCCATGCAGCCCGAGACCCGCGCCGAGCTGGTCGCGATCGCGCGCCGGCTCGATCCGCTGGTGCTGCGCTGGGGCCATTGAGCCGCGAGGAGATCGAGCAAGCATGAACGCTACCTATACCCTCGGCATCGTCGGCGTCGGCAAGATCGCGCGCGACCAGCACCTGCCCGCCATCGCCGGCAACGACGGTTTCGCGCTGGTCGCCAGCGCCAGCCGCAACGCCCACGTCGAGCAGGTCCGCAACTACCCCGATATCGACGCGCTGCTGGCCGCCGAGCCCGAGCTCGACGCCGTCTCTCTCTGCGCGCCGCCGCAGGTGCGCTACGCGCAGGCGCGCGCGGCGCTGCTGGCCGGCAAGCACGTGATGCTGGAAAAGCCGCCCGGCGCGAGCATCAGCGAGGTGGAGGCGCTGCACGCGCTGGCGAAGCGCCAGGGCCGCACGCTGTTCGCCACCTGGCATTCGCGCTGCGCCAGCGCCGTGGAGCCGGCGCGCGACTGGCTCGCCACGCGCGTGGTGCGCGCCGTGCAGGTGCGCTGGAAGGAGGACGTGCGGCACTGGCATCCGGGGCAGCAATGGATCTGGGAGCCGGGCGGGCTCGGCGTGTTCGATCCCGGCATCAACGCGCTGTCGATCGTCACGCGGATCCTGCCGCACGAGCTGCTGCTGCGCGCGGCCACGCTGCACGTGCCCGCCGATTGCGCCACCCCGATCGCGGCCGAGCTCGACTGCATCGACGCGGCCGGTGCCCCGGTGCGCGCCGAGTTCGACTGGCGGCACGGCCCGGTCGAGCAATGGGAGATCGTGGTCGAGACCGACGGCGGCCTGCTGCAGGTCGCCGAGGGCGGCAAGCGCCTGACCATCGCTGGCCGGCCCGTGACGCTCGCGCCCGAGCGCGAATACGCGACGCTCTACGAGCGCTTCCACTGGCTGATCGCGCACGGCACCGACGAGGTCGACCTGAGCCCGCTGCGGCTGGTGGCCGACGCCTTCCTGCTCGGCCGCCATGTCGAGGTCGAGCCCTTCGGCCGCTGAACTGAACCCAATCCATACCGGCAAGCGCCATCAAGAGGCCATCGCCAATATCAGAGGAGACAGCAAGATGACCGGATTCACCCGCCGTACCACCCTGCGCGCCGTCCTGGCCGGCCTGTGCCTGGCCTCGTTCGGCGCTGCGCTGCCTGCCGGCGCCGACACGCCCGCCAAGATCGGTTTCCTGGTGAAGATGCCCGAGCAGGCCTGGTTCATCAACGAGCAGAAGGCCGCCACGGCGCTCGGCCAGAAGGAGAACTTCTCGGTGGTCAACATCGGCACGCCCGACGGCGAGAAGGTGCTGGCCGCGATCGACAACCTCGGCGCGCAAGGCGCGCAGGGCTTCGTGATCTGCGCGCCCGACGTGCGCCTGGGGCCGGCGATCCAGCAGCGCGCCAAGCACTACAACATGAAGTTCGTGACCGTCGACGACCAGTTGGTGGATTCCTCCGGCAAGCCGCTGGCGGGCGTGCCGCACCTGGGCATGTCGGCCTTCAAGATCGGCAACCAGGTCGGCCAGGCAATCACCGACGAGATGAAGAAGCGCGGCTGGAAGCCCGAGGAAGTCGGCGCGCTGCGCATCACCGACTACGAGCTGCCGACCGCCAAGCTGCGCACCGACGGCGCCACGCAGTCGCTGCTGGCCGGCGGCTTCAAGAAGGAGAACATCTTCGACGCGCCGCAGAAGACCACCGACGACGAAGGCGGCTTCAACGCGGCCTCGCCGGTGCTGGCCCAGCATCCCAACATCAAGAAGTGGGTGGTGTTCGCGCTCAACGAGGAAAGCGTGCTGGGCGCGGTGCGCGCCACCGAGCAGCTGCACCTGCCGTCCGCGGACGTGATCGGGGTGGGCATCAACGGCGCCGGCGAGGCCTTCGCCGAGTTCCAGAAGAAGCAGCCGACCGGCTTCTACGGCACCATCGCGGTCAGCTCGACCAACCACGGCAAGGACAGCGCGCAGAACCTGATCGACTGGATCCGCTCGGGCAAGCAGCCGCCCGCCGACACGCAGACCACCGGCAAGCTGATGACGCGCGAGAACTGGCAGGCCGTGCGTGCCGAGCTGGGTATCTGAGGCGGGCATGAGCGAGCGGGAGACGGAACCGATGAGCGATACCCTGGGCACCCTCGAGCGCTCGCCCGAACCGGGCGGCGCGCCTGCCGCCTGGCTCGAGCTGGACGGCATCGGCATGAGCTTTCCGGGCGTGCGCGCGCTCGACGGCGTGTCGCTGTCGGTGCGCGCCGGCGAGGTGCACGGCCTGATGGGCGAGAACGGCGCGGGCAAGTCGACCCTGCTGAAGGTGCTCTCGGGCGTGAACCAGCCGCAGCAGGGCCGGCTGCGGCTGGGCGGCGTCGAGCAGCGCTTCGCCGGCACGCGCGCGGCGATCGACGCGGGTGTGGCGATCATCTACCAGGAGCTGCACCTGGTGCCCGAGCTGACGGTGGCCGACAACCTGATGCTCGGCCAGTTGCCGAACCGCTTCGGCGTGCTCGACGAGCGGGGCCTGGTGCGGCGTGCCACCGAGGCGCTGCAGCGCCTGGGCGAGCGCATCGACCCGCGCACGCCGGTCAAGGAGTTGTCGATCGGCCAGCGCCAGATGATCGAGATCGGCAAGGCGCTGATGCGCGACGCGCGCGTGATCGCCTTCGACGAGCCGACCAGCTCGCTGTCCGCGCGCGAGACCGAGAACCTGTTCCGCATCATCGACGCGCTGCGCGCCGACGGCCGCGCGATCATCTACGTCACGCACCGGATGGACGAGGTCTACACGCTGTGCGACCGCGTCACGGTGTTTCGCGACGGCCGGCATATCGAGACCTTCGAGTCGGTGGCCGAGCTCGACCGCAACCGCCTGATCGCGGCGATGGTCGGCCGCTCGATCGCCGACGTCTACGGCTACCGGCCGCGCGAGGCCGGCGAGGTGCTGCTGGAGGCCAAGGCGCTGCTCGGGCCGGGGCTGGCCGAGCCGGTCTCGTTCGCGGCGCGGCGCGGCGAGATCCTGGGCTTCTTCGGCCTGGTGGGCGCCGGCCGCTCCGAGCTGATGAAGCTGATCTACGGCGCCACCCGTGCCAGCGCCGGCCATGTCGAGCTGGCCGGCCGCCGCGTGGCCTTCGCCAGCCCGCGCGACGCGGTGCGGGCCGGCGTCGCGCTGTGCCCCGAGGACCGCAAGCAGGAAGGCATCGTGGCGATCGCCTCGGTGGCCGACAACCTCAACATCAGCGCCCGCCGCCACTTCAGCCCGGCGCGCTTCCTGCTCGACGAGAAGCGCGAGCGCACGCTGGCGCGCGACTACATCGAGAAGCTGGCGATCAAGACCCGCGACGGCGATACCGCGATCGGCACGCTGTCGGGCGGCAACCAGCAGAAGGTGATCCTGTCGCGCTGGCTGGCCGAGCGCATCGAGGTGTTCCTGATGGACGAGCCCACCCGCGGCATCGACGTGGGCGCGCGCGCCGAGATCTACGCGCTGCTGTACGGCCTGGCCGAGGCGGGGCGCACCGTGCTGATGGTGTCGAGCGACCTGGCCGAGGTGATCGGCGTGGCCGACCGCATCGTGGTGATGCGCGAGGGGCGCATCGCCGGCATCGTGCCGAAGGCCGAGGCCACTCCCGACCAACTGATCAAGCTGGCGCTGCCGCGCTGAACCGACTCACCGCGGCCGGCGAGCGCCGATGCGCCTGCCGCCGCACCGAACCGATGGACCCGAGATGAACCAAGCCATGCCGAAGGGAACGCCCGCCAGCAACGACACCGCGCCGATCACGCCGTCGCGCGCGCGGATGTGGGACATGATCAACAAGTCGGGCATCGTGGTGGTGTTCGTGGTGCTGTTCGCGGTGCTGTCCGCGACGGTGCCGGACTTCCTCACGGTCCGCAATATCCAGGGCCTGCTGTTGTCGGTCACGCTGATCGGCTCGATCGCGGTGACCATGATGTTCGTGCTCGCGCTCGGCGAGGTGGACCTGTCGGTGGCCTCGATCGTCGCCTTCTCGGGCGTGGTGGCCTCCACCGTGATCACCGCCTCGCACAGCGTGCTGCTCGGCGTGGCGGCCGGCATCCTGGCCGGCGGCGCGGTGGGCCTGGTCAACGGCGTGCTGATCGCGCGCTTCCGGATCAATTCGCTGATCGCCACGCTGGCCATGATGGAGGCGGTGCGGGGCCTGGCCTTCCTGACCTCGAACGGCGATGCCGTGATGATCTCCGAGGAGCGTTTCTTCGAGCTCGGCAGCGGCGCCTTCCTCGGCATCTCGTTCCCGATCTGGAGCAACATCGTCGGCTTCGTGGTGTTCGGCTTCCTGCTCAAGAAGACCGTGTTTGGCAAGAACGTGCTGGCGGTCGGCGGCAACAGCGAGGCCGCGCTGCTGGCCGGCCTGCCGGTCACCCGCATCAAGGTCGCGGTGTTCGTGCTGCAGGGCCTGGTGACCGGCTTCGCCGGCGTGATGCTGGCCTCGCGCATGAGCCTGGGCGACCCCAAGACCTCGGTCGGGCTCGAACTCGGCGTGATCTCGGCCTGCGTGCTCGGCGGCGTGTCGCTGACGGGCGGCGTGGCCACCATCGCCGGCGTGCTGGTGGGCGTGCTGATCATGGGCGCGGTGCAGGACGCGATGAGCCTGATGAACGTGCCGACCTTCTACCAGTACCTGATCCGCGGCGGCATCCTGCTGCTGGCGGTGCTGTTCGACCAGTTCCGCCGCAGCAAGCGGGCGGTCTGAGCCGCGCGTGCCTAGCGCGCGTCGCGGATCAGTTGCACGAGGCGCCGGCAGTCCTTGGCCAGCCGCGCCTCGTCGAGGTTGGTCACGCTCAGCAGCAGGCCCTGCGGCCGCGGCGCCCGGCTGTACCAGGGCGACAGCGGCGTGGGCGCGATGCCGAAGGGCAGCGCCTGCAGCGCCAGCTCGGTATCGACCACGGAATCGGGCAGGCGCGTGACCACCGCCGTGCCGGCCACCGCCAGCACCGACATCAGGTCCGCCGGCACCGCCCGCAACTGGCGCAGCAAGGCTTCCCGCTGCGCGGCATAGAGACGCTTCATGCGGCGCAGATGGCGCAGATAGTGGCCGTCGCGCAGGAATTCGGCCACCGCGTGCTGGATCGAGGCCGCCGGGGCCGGCGCCAGGCAGGCCGCGATCTCGCCGAAGCGGGCCGCCAGCTCGAGCGGCACCACCAGGAAGCCCAGGCGCAAGGCCGGGCTGATGGTCTTGCTGAAGCTGCCGATATGCAGCACGCGGCCGTGCTCGTCGAGCGAGGCCAGGGCGGGGGCGGCGCGCCCCGTCAGTTGCAGCTCGCTCAGGTAGTCGTCCTCGACGATCCAGCCGCCGCTGCGCCGGGCCCAGGCGAGCAGGGCCAGCCGCCGGGGCAGCGAGAGCGTCATGCCGAGCGGCGCCTGCTGGCCCGGCGTGACCACCGCCAGGGCGGCGCGCGGCGCGAGCGCGATGCCGGCTTGCACGTCGATTCCCTCGGCATCCACCGGCACCGGCTGCGTCTGCATCCCCGCCAGGTCCAGCGCGATGCGCGTGAGCGAAAAGCCGGGATCCTCGATCCAGGCCGGCCGGCCCTCGATGCCGAGCCCGCGGATCGCCAGCCCGAGCGCGCCGGAAAAGCCGGTGGTGACCAGCACCTGGGAGGGCTGGCAGCGCAGCCCGCGCGCAACGCCCAGGTAGGCCGCGATCTCCTTGCGCAGCGCCGGGTCGCCGCGCGGATCCGGGTAGCTGACGGGCGCCGCCGCGGCCTGGCGCGCGCCGCGCGTCAGCACGCGCGACCACAGCTTGAAGGGGAACTCGGCCTGCGAGGGCACGCCCATCTGGAACGCCAGCGGCGCCGCGCCGAAGTCGCGGAACAGGCCCGCCAGCGGCAGCGCATCGGG
>NZ_VWWK01000149.1:0-17244 GCF_011753035.1 Burkholderia sp. Ax-1720
GTTCGCTCGCGGTCTGCTTGACGGCCGCGTCGGCCGCTTCGCGCGCCTCGGCGGCCTGCCGGCCAGCCAGCTCGGCCGCCTCGCGATCGCGAGCCAGTTCGGCGGCCAGCGCCTCGGCGGCGGTCTTGTCGATCACCGCCTGCGCGGCGGCCGATTCGGCGGCAGCCTGCACCGCGCGCATCTGTTCATGGAGGGCTTCGGTGGCCGCGCGATCGGCGGCGGCCTGGGCCGCGGCGGCGTCGATGGCCGTGCGTTCTGCGGAAATCTGGTCTGCGGCGGCGCGTGCGGCGCTCGCTTCCTCGCCGGCGGTCCGGGCGGCGTCTGCCGTCGTCCGCGCGGTCTGGATGAGCTGATCGATGCCCGCACCGAGCGCGTCGATCTGGTCGTTCAGGTTCATGCGTGCCTTCTCTACGTAGGACCCGCGATTTTACCCGTTGCATCGTGCGCGTTTCGAGCCGCACGTGTAACAAAGTGCGCGCGGGGCCGCGCGGCACGCCGCTTCGGCGCGTGTCAGCGCTTCAGGTAGCCTGCCTCGCGGAACCAGTCGAGCGCATCGCGCAGCCCGTCGCGATACGGGCGAGCGCGGTAACCGAGTTCGCGTTCGGCCTTCGCCGACGTGAAGTACATCTTGTTCTTCGACATCTTCAGACCGTCCACCGTCACGAAGGGTTCGCGCCTGGTGAACTTGGCGATGGCCTCGGCCGCGTAGGCGATCGGGTAGAGCGGCCCGCGCGGCAGCGCGATGGTGGGCGGCTTGCGGTTGGTCATGCCCGCGATGTCGGCCAGCATCTGCTGCAGCGGCAGGTTCTCGCCGCCGAGGATGTAGCGCTCGCCGACGCGGCCTTTCTCCAGCGCGAGGAAATGGCCCTGGGCGACGTCGTCGACATGGACCAGGTTCAGGCCGGTATCGACGAAGGCGGGGATCTTGCCGGTGGCGGCCTCGACGATGATGCGCCCGGTCGGCGTCGGCTTGACGTCGCGCGGGCCGATCGGCGTGGACGGATTGACGATCACGGCCGGCAGCCCCTCCTCGGCGATCATCCGCTCCACCGCGCGCTCGGCCAGCACCTTGCTGCGCTTGTAGACGCCGATCGCCTGCTCGGCGGTGAGCGGGGAGGTTTCGTCGGTCGAGGCGCCCGAGCCGGTCACCTTGAGCGTGGCGACGCTGCTGGTGTACACGATGCGCTCGACGCCCTCGGCCAGCGCGGCGCGCATGGTGGCCACCGCGCCCTCCAGGTTGGCGCGCTCGATCTCGAGCGGATCGGGTGCCCACAGCCGGTAGTCGGCGGCCACGTGCAGCAGGTAACGCACCCCGCGCAGCGCGGCGCGCATCGAGGCCTCGTCGCGCATGTCGCCGGTGACGATCTCGGCGTCGAGTTCGGCGAGGTTGGTGCGCGGGCTCGAGGCGCGCACCAGCACGCGCACGGCATAACCCTTGGCCTGCGCGATGCGCGCGACGGCGGAGCCGACGAAGCCGGACGCGCCGGTGACGAGTACGAGATCGCGTTGTGTGTCTGTCATGCCAGTCCTCTGGGCCGCGCGGCCGGCAGGCGGCGCGCGGCGGTTGTGCGTGTGATGCGCGATTGTACGTGCTGCGCGGCCGCGCCGGCCCGCGGCGGATGCCATGCGGGACGACTACAATGCGGGGCTTCGATGCAATTGGATGGGGAGTGACATGAGCGGCAAGGATCTCGACGAACGGGTCGAAACGATCTACGTGCGGGTGCGTGGCGTCGTGCAGGGCGTCGGCTTTCGCCATGCGACCGTGCGCGAGGCCCACGCGCTGAAGCTGCGCGGCTGGGTCGCCAATCTCGAGGACGGCTCGGTGGAGGCGATGATCCAGGGCCCCGCCGCGCAGATCGACCGGATGCTGGCCTGGCTGCGGCACGGGCCGCCGGCGGCGCGCGTGAGCGAGGTCGAGTTCGAGGAGCGGCGGACCGACAAGCGTTTCGAGCGTTTCCAGCAGAACTGACTGCGCTGTCTTCGATTCGGCAGGACCCATGATTCAGGATTTCCCGGAAGCCCGGCGCGGCCTCACGTTGTCGGTGGCGGCTTCCGCCTTGTTCGCCTTGATGTCGGTGTACGCCAAGCTGCTGGCGCCGCTTACCGGCCTCGACATCTTCGCCTGGCGCATCGTCTGGACCTTGCCCGGCGCGCTCGCGCTGGTGGCCATGCGCGGCCGTTTCGGCGAGCTGCTCGGCTTCGTGCGGCGCCTGTTCGGCGAGCGCCGCATCGCGCTGATGGTGCTGGCCGGCACCGCGATGCTCGGCGTGCAGCTGTGGCTGTTCCTGTGGGCGCCGCTGCACGGGCGCATGCTCGAGGTCTCGCTCGGCTACTTCCTCCTGCCGCTGACCATGGTGCTGGTCGGCCGCTTCGTCTATCGCGAATCGCTGAGCCTCCTGCAATGGTGCGCGATCGCCTTCGCGGCGCTGGGCGTGCTGCACGAAGTGTGGGCCACGCGCGCCTTCGCCTGGCCGACGCTGCTGGTCGCGCTCGGCTATCCGCCCTATTTCATGCTGCGCCGGCGCATCGACATCGAACCGCTCACGCTGTTCGCGGTCGAGATGATCGCGCTGCTGCCGGTGGCGCTGCTCACGCTGGCCACGGTCGGTACGCCGCTGGCCGGCCACACGCTGCTGGCCGCCGTGCTGCTGCCCGGCCTCGGCGTGCTCTCGACGCTCGCGCTGGGCTGCTACCTGAAGGCGAGCCGGATGCTGCCGATGGCGCTGTTCGGCATCCTCGGCTACGTCGAGCCGGTGCTGATCGTGGCGGTGGCCGTGCTGCTGCTCGGCGAATCGCTGAGCGCGCAACAGCTCGGCACCTACGGGCCGATCTGGGTGGCGGTGGCGCTCACGGCCTGGCACAGCTACCTGGTGATGCGCCGCGTGCGGGCCCACTGACGCGGTGCCATCGTTGCGATTCGCGTAGCGATTTCCGTGCGCGCCGTGTCGATTGATTCGTTATCCAACGCAACTTCGCGACGGAAACGATGACGGATCGCTGACGCTTGTCTGGCAAGGCCGACAGTCATCAATCGGAAGAATTCGTTGCACTTTGTTACTTAGGGTATGCCCTAGGCGGCGATTAGACTTTCTGGACCGTCGAACTCTCGTATGCGGTCTTCCGATGAACGGTCCAGTCTTCGCCCCGGCGCGCCTGCGCACGCGATACAGGCATACGTGTATCGCCGCGTATTCGCTCGCGCCGTCCCCGCTGTCCCTGCTGTCTTTCGTTTCCCTTGCCGCTGGGCCGTCGGCCGTCTCGCGCGCGCCGATCCGACCCGGTACGCGATCATGGCGCTGAGCGATGCGCGCCCGCCGGTGCCGCCCGCGCGTTCCGGCCGCCTGATCGAAATCGATTTCTTCCGCGGCATCGTGCTGCTGATGATCGTGGTCGACCACATCGGCGGCAGCATGATCTCGAAGATCACGCTGCATTCCTACGCGCTCTGCGACGCGGCCGAGGTGTTCGTGTTCCTCGGCGGTTTCGCGGCGGCCAGCGCCTTCGTGGCGATGTCGGAGCGGCACGGCACCGACGTGGCGCGGCGTCGTTTCCTGCGGCGCGCGGTGCAGATCTATCGAGCCTTCCTCGCCACCACCACGCTGATGCTGGTGGTCTCGGCGGTGCTCGACCACTTCGGCATCGAGTCGCCGAACCTCGCGCTCGACGACGTCAGCGTGATGCTGGCCACGCCGCTCACCGGCCTGGTCGAGGTGCTGACCTTCCAGCGCCAGCCCTACCTGGCCTCGGTGCTGCCGATGTACGTGCTGTTCGCGCTGGCCACGCCGGCCATCGTGCCGCTCGCGCGGCGCTGGCCGGCCTGGCTGTTCGCCGGCAGCCTCGCGTCCTGGCTGGCCTCGCGCTGGCTCGGCGCCGAGCTGCTCGACACGCCCTCGTTCAAGTGGAGCTTCAATCCCTTCGCCTGGCAGCTGATGTTCGTGCTCGGCGCGCTGGTGCGCTGCCAGCCGGTCTATCGCAGCCTGGCCGCGCGGCCGGGCGGCGCGGTGCTGACCGGCATCGCGCTCGGCGTAGTGGCCGTGTGCGCCTACTACAAGCTGTTCTCCGGGCTGCCGCTGCCCGAGGGCCTGCTCAAGCGCGACCTCGCCTGGTCGCGGGTGGTCAGCTTCCTGGCGATCGCCTGGCTGATGGCCGACCTGATGCGCCTGGGCTGGGTCGGCAAGCTCGCGCGCGTGGTGCAGCCGGTGGTGGCGGTCGGGCAGCGCGGGCTGGTCTGCTACGTGGTGGGCACGGCGATCTCGCTGACGCTCGATTCGCTGCTGCATCGCGCCGCGCTGAGCCCGCACTTCTCGCCGATCGGCATCGGCTTCGCGGCCGACGCGATCGCGCTCGGCTGCCTGCTGACGCTGGCGAGTTCGGGAGGATGGTGGCAGCGGCTGCGGCGCGTGCCGGCCTGAACGGCGCCGCGCGACATGTGGCACGCGGCAGGCATGGCCCGCCGTGGCGCCGGCAGTTGATGTGCCGCCGGCGTGATGCGCTCGCCGTATCGCTACGAAGGTGAGCGGATACGGGAGGGCGTGTCGGGGGAATCGTCGTCGCGGGAAGCCTCGTCCTCGGGCTCCGGATCGGCGGCGCGCGCGAGTTCGGCGTCCACCTCGGCCGCCGCGCGCGCCGCGCGTAGCGCGGTGCAATGCTGCGCGCGGCGGATGTTGGCGAGCAGGCGCACGATCCGCGTGGTCCTCTTGTTCATCTCACTCTCCAGCAAGGCCCATCAGCGGGCTGCTTCCAGTGTAGGACGCACGCGGCCGGCCTGCCGGCCGACTGTGGCGCGCAAGCCGCGCGCCGAGGGATATTACTGAGCCGCGGCGCCGCTCGCCTGCAGCGCGTCGTTGCCGCGCTTGCGCTCGGTCGAGGCGTTGTGATGCGCGCGCGAGAGTTTCGCCATCAGCGGCAGCAGCAGGCAGGACACCAGGGTGCCGCCCACCGCCACCCAGCCCAGCGTCGTGAACAGGTTCACGTAGAGCGGCAGCGAGGCCGTGGCGGGCAGGTCGTGCGAGGGCATCTTGGCGAGGTTCGCCACCACGCTGCCGAGGTACTGCGAGATGCCGGTGGCCACGAAGTAGGCGCCCATCATGAAGCCGCCCATGCGGGCCGGCACGTAGCGCGCGATCATCGCCAGGCCCAGGCCGCTGACCAGCAGCTCGCCGAGCGAGTAGAGGCCGTAGCCGCCCACCATGAACCACGAGGACACGCGGCCGTCCACCGCGAAGCTGCCGCTCGCGGCGAACACGAAGAAGCCCGCCGCCACCACCGCGAAGCCGAGCATGTACTTGACCGCCACCGGCACGTTGACGCCGCGATTGGCCAGCGAGTTGTAGATCCACACCAGCACCGGGCTCAGCAGCATGATCCAGATCGGGTTGAGCGCCTGGAACTGGCCGGCGCTCCAGCTGAACAGCGTGGTGCCGAACAGCGTGAAGCGCGGATCGACGTTACGGAATGCGAACAAGGTCAGCGAGGTCGACATCTGCTGGTAGAAGATGAAGAACAGGATGACCTGGGCGATCAGCACCAGCGCCGCGATCAGGCCCGAGCGCTCCGAGCGGTTCACCTTGACGATCATGTACAGGAAGATGCCCAGCACCACCACCGCGGCGGTCCACACCGCGGCCACCGCCAGCGCCTTGTGGCCGAGCAGGAAGGTGGTGACCAGCGCCAGCGCGATGCCGCCCAGCGCGACCGCGCCCGCGCGGCCCCAGCGCACCGGCTGGTCGTCGGGCTTGGAGCCGACGCGCGCCAGCGTGCGATGCATCAGCAGGTAGTTGATCACGCCGACCGCCATGCCCGCGCAGCAGACCGCGAAGGCCGGGTGCCAGCCCCAGCGATCCTTGATCCACGGCGTGACCAGCATCGACACCGTCGAGCCGATGTTGACGGCCATGTAGTAGATGGTGAACGCGCTGTCGAGGCGCGCGTCGTCGCCTTCGTAGATGCGGCGCACCAAGTTCGCGGCATTGGCCTTGAACAGGCCGTTGCCGACCACCATCACGCCCAGCGATGCGTAGAGGAACTGAAGATTGTCGGTGGGCATCGCGAGCATCAGGTAGCCCACGCCGAGCACCACCGCGCCGATCACCATCGAGCGGCGCGAGCCGAGCACGTGGTCGCCGATCCAGCCGCCGATCGAGGGCGAGGCGTAGATCAGCGCGACGAACGCGCCCCAGATCAGGTTGGCGCTGCTGTCGTCGAAGCCGAGCTTCTCGACCATGAACAGCACCATCAGCGCGACCATGCCGTAATAGCCGAAGCGCTCCCACATTTCGATCAGAAAGACTGTTGCGAATGAGCGGGTTTTTGATACGGGTGTTGAGACTGACATCGTTATCCTCGAATATCGTTTTTTGTGCCGCATCGCGCGCGAGGCCGGCGGCAAGCTCGGAATGACGCGGCGCCGGAAGGCGGCCGGTCGGCATGAGGGGATCGGTCAGGTGGGCGGCGCGGTGCTCGCGTGATGGCGGCGGCACCTGCGTGGCGGCCGCGCGAGGCAGGCGGCGGCGCATGCGCGATTCGAGCGCGTAAGGGCAATGACAGCTTTCATTTCGAATACGACTACCAGGGCGACCGGATAGGGACGCATGAACAAGGTGGCGGGCAATCGGTGGACTGCGCGCGAGGACCATTACAACGGTGTAAGCACGAGGTCGTCGCGCTTTGCCGAGCGGCCGCGATTTTTCACGAGCCGCTCGCCATCCGTCACTTCGGGTATTCCCGCAGCCGCGGGATTGATGATCCGTTTTCAACGACGTGAAACCGACGTCGGCAGGGCTTCGAGGCGGGATAAGCCACGAATCGGGCACAAATTCCCGTGTCGAGTCTGGCAAGATTACGCGTCGCAGCAGCGTTGCGCGGGGTGCGCCAGGGCGCAGGCCGTGTCGTTGATACCGGTCACGAAGACGAAGATTAAGCTATATCAATCAAACTTCGTTACTTTCCATCAAACTTTTTTTGACGATAAGATTTCGGCCTGTTATGGTTGCTTCCACTGAAAACACGCAGGCCCAGAATGCGGCCGTCGAACTGGGCGGAAAGATTCGGGCGCTCAGGCAGCGCTTGAAACGCACGCTCGACGAAACCGCCGGAGCCGCGGGTATTTCCAAACCGTTTTTGTCGCAGGTCGAGCGCGGTCTCGCTTCGCCGTCGATCACTTCGCTGGCAGGCATCGCGCAGGCGCTGGGCGTGAACGTGCAGTACTTCGTCGAGACCCCGAGCGAGGAACGCTCGGTGTGCCGCGGCGATCAATTGCGATTCTTCAGTTTCGCCGATTCGGCGAATCTGTTCGCACGGCTGACCAATGTCTCGGCCGGCCGGCAGCTCGAGGCGATTCTCGTGCGCATGCCGCCGGGGCAGAAACGCTCGGAAGTCACGACTCACGCGGGAGAGGAATTCCTGTACGTGATCGAGGGCGAAGTATCGCTGACGCTGGAAGGCAAGACCTTCGTCGTGCAGGCCGGCGACAGCGCGCATTACCTGTCGACCGTGCCGCATAGCTGGGTCAACACCGCGAAGCACGAATCGGTGGTGGTCTGGGTGGGCACACCTCGATTGTTCTAGTTTTACGCAGGCCGGGTAATCCGTCGTCGCTCCGCACGGCTTACCCATTTGGAGACAAATCAGGATCACTAACATGCACGGCAAATTCGACGACGGATCGATTCCGTTTTCCTAGCCGTAACGAATAGAACGCAGCAACCCGGTTCGCTGCGCCGTCTTCTTCCCCGTTCCGTTTCATCACGTCCGCCGCGTTTCTTCCGAGGCCGCGCGGACGTCGTTCGCGCGCGCGTTCTCCACGTGGTTCCCACGTGCTATCGCGCGATGCGGTGGCGCGGGTGCGCGGCGGCGCACGCCAGACATATCTGAGAGAGAACGAGTCGATGAATCAGACCACCTCGACGACGTCGCGCACGTCGTCCACCCGCCGTTTCGCCCTTGCCCTGCCCGTGCTCGCCGGTATCGCCGGCATCTCCGCGGCGCCCGCCTTCGCGGACGAGCCGCCCGAGGTGCCGGCCGGGATTTCCCGCGATGCCGCGCAGCCGGCCACCACGCCCAATGCGGTGATCAATGCCGAGGCGAACCAGGCGCCCTCGCCGACGCCGAACGTCGATCTCTCGGCGCAGGCCAAGTCGCAGGGCTTCATCAAGGACAGCCACCTCGAGCTGATGTTCCGCAATTACTCGGACGTGCTCGACGCCAAGGAAGGTCCGCATCGTCACGCCTGGATCCAGGCGCTGATGGCCAACTACGAGTCGGGCTACACGCAGGGGCCGATCGGCTTCGGCGTGGACGCCTCGGTGTATGCCGCGCTCAAGCTCGACGGCGGCGCGGGCGCCGGCAACATGGTGCACGTCGCCAAGGGCGGCGGCGGTTCGAACCAGCTCGCCT
Organism: Burkholderia sp. Ax-1720; assembly: GCF_011753035.1. Lineage (NCBI taxonomy): Bacteria > Pseudomonadati > Pseudomonadota > Betaproteobacteria > Burkholderiales > Burkholderiaceae > Burkholderia > Burkholderia sp. Ax-1720. The sequence goes on from NZ_VWWK01000149.1 coordinate 8,398, forward strand.
GGGCCTATCCCGGCATCTACGACGTGAAGGCGCGGATCTCGAACACGGTGGTGAAATATGGTCTGCAGATCGTCGACAACCCGTTCATGGAGCCGCACGACAATCGCGCGCTGCCGCCGACCTTCCTCGGCGCCACCATCGTCAGCAACGAATTCAAGAACGTGATGCTGGAGGGCGGCAGCTTCACCAAGACCGACGCGCGCGGTCGCTCGACCCTGATCAACCTGACCTCGCAATACGGCGGCACCCGCATCGATCGCCTCAGCTACGTGGGCGGCACCTGGGACTACCTGCCGACCGGCAGCGTCGCGCTCTACGCGAACCAGGCCGAGAACGTCTGGAACCAGTATTACGCGTCGGTGCGGCAGAGCTTCGGCTCGCCGAGCAGCGTGAAGTGGACCGGCTTCGGCAACGTCTACTCGACGCACGACACGGGCGATGCGCGCCAGGGCTACATCAACAACAACGCCTACAGCCTGTCGCTGGCCGCGCAGCATGGCCCGCACGAACTGCTGCTGGGCTTCCAGCAGGTGCTCGGCGACCAGTTCTTCGACTACCTGAACGAAACCAACGGCATCTTCCTGACCAACTCGATGGACGTGGACTACAACGCGCCGCACGAAAAATCGCTGCAGCTGCGCTACACGTTCTACGGCAAGGACGGCGGCCTGCCCGGCTTCAAGGCGATGGTCTGGGGGCTGACGGGCTGGGGCGCCGATGGCTCGGTGGGCGCCGCCAACGATCCCTCGCATTCGGGCATCTACTGGAAGGACGGCCAGCCGGTGCAGGGCCGCCATCACGAGTTCGGTTTCATTCCGTCCTATACGATCCAGGGCGGCCGCTTCAAGGACACGAAGATCACCTTCATCGCGATGTGGCACGTCGGCTCGGCGCACTATTCCGACAGCACCAACCAGGAATATCGCCTGGTCGTGAACCTGCCGGTGACGGTGTTCTGAGGACGGGAAGGGACAGCGGGGAAAGCGAAGGCGGCGCGGCTCAGGCCGCCTTCGGCGCCGGCGTGACGGGCGGGGGGTCGACGGGCGCGGCGCCCTCCACCTGGCGGCCGGTATCGCGCCAGGCGTCGAGCCCGCCGCGCAGCGCCAGCGCGTCGGTGAAGCCGAAGTCGGTGAGGCGCTTGGCCATCAGCGCGGCCGACACTTCGTTCGGGCAGGAGCAGTAGATCACGAACTTCTGCGACAGCGGATAACGCTGCGAGAGCTCGCGCACATGGCGCTCGTCGAAGAACAGCGCGCCGGGGATCGAGAACGGATCGAGGCGGCGATGCTCGACGGTGCGCACGTCGATGATCACCGGCAGGCGCGCCGGGTCGGCATGCAGCAACTGGTCGAGTTCGTCGACGTCGATGCGCGCGCTGGCGAGCTGGCGCAGCAGCGCGCGGCGGCGGTTCCAGCGCATGCTCATGTAGAGCACCAGCAGGGCGCCGATCAGCACCAGGGCCACCTGGCCGAACTGGCTCGCGCTGGAGAACAGCCAGTCGATCTGGGCGGCGAACAGCAGGCCGATCAGCAGGCCGACGGCGGCCCACAGCAGCGCGCCGAGCGCGTCATAGCCGATGAAGGTGCGGTAGTTGGTGCCCAGCGCGCCCGCCATCGGCACCGAGACCAGCGACAGGCCCGGCACGAAACGCGCGATCGCCAGCACGCGCACGCCCCAGCGACCGAAGAACTGCTCGGTTTTCTTCACGCAACTGTCGCGCGACAGCGACAGCCGGCAGATCGTCTTCAGGGTGCGTCCGCCGAAGCGGCGCCCGGCCAGGTACCAGGCCGAATCGCCGAGCACCGCTGCCAGCACCGACAGCAGCAGCACCGGCACCAGCTGGATGCCGATCATGTCGGGATGCATGGTCGCCATCGCGCCGAACAGCACGAGCGTCGGCATCGCGGGCACGGGCAGGCCGAGCGCGGCAGCCAGCACATTGACGAACACGATCAGCGGTCCGTACTGGGCGACGAGGTCATGCAGCATGGCGAATGGGACGCGGCGACGAGGGATGGGGCTGACTAGATGCGCCGATTATCGACCATTTTCAAGTCAATGGAGAGTCGAATTCTTGACTGCCGTGAAGCGGTGAGCAGGGCGCGCGGCGCTTGCTCACCGTTGGATGCGGGAAATCGGGGGAAGGGCGGGGGAAAAGCCGGGGGAATTCAGGAGGGGCTGCGCGCGAAGTTGCCCGCGCCGTGGGATTCGCCGGGCAGCTCGGCGCCGTGCGAGCGGATCGCGGCGATCAGTTCGGCCGGCGTGATTTCGTAGCGCACTTCACGATGGATGCCGGGCTTGCGCTCGTCGACCTCGATCAGCAGCACGCTTTTACCGTCCTCGGTGGCCTCGAGACGCAGCGAGCGCAGCTCGCGGCCGTCGGCCGAATCCAGTTCGGTCAGGAGGGTCATCGCCCCGGAAGCACCGGTAGTGCGCATCGAACAGGTCCTCGTATCGTGTCAATGGAAGATGTCGTGCTGCGAACTGCTTGAACGCAGTGTAACGCGAACCGGCCATTCGCAACCAGAATTTCAAGCCGTGCAACGGCGTGAAAGCGCCGGCTGGTATGACATATCGGCTTCACACGGGCCGCTTTCGACGAGGCGCGGCGCGCGAGCCGGCGCGAGGGAAAATCGATGCGGATCCGGCGCTGCCCGAGGCGCGGTCCGCGCGGGATCGGGCCGCGCTCGCGGCCCTCATCCTTGCGACGAATGCACCGGGCGCGCCCGGCGACGGTCGCCGCCGAGCTTGCGCCGGCGCCGTGCTCAGACCAGCCCGGTGGCGTAGTAGACGCCGATCACGAAGAACACCGCGAGCGTCTTGATCACCGTGACGGCGAAGATGTCGCGATACGACTCGCGGTGCGTCAGGCCGGTGACCGCCAGCAGCGTGATCACCGCGCCGTTGTGCGGCAGCGTATCCATGCCGCCGCTGGCCATCGCCACCACGCGATGCAGCACTTCCATCGGGATCTGCGCGGCTTGCGCGCCCTTGATGAACAGGTCCGACATGGCTGCCAGCGCGATGCTCATGCCGCCCGAGGCGGAGCCGGTGATGCCCGCCAGCGAGCTGACCGAGACGGCCGCGTTGACCAGCGGATTCGGGATGCTCTTGAGCGCGTCGCTCACCACCAGGAAGCCGGGCAGCGCCGCGATCACGCCGCCGAAGCCGTATTCGGAGGCGGTGTTCATGGCCGCCAGCAGGGCGCCGCCGACCGCCACCTTGGTGCCGCTCGCGAACTTCGCGCTGACGCGCTTGAAGGCGGTGATCACCACCAGCAGGATGCCGAGCAGCAGCGCGGCCTCGACCGACCAGATCGCCACCAGCGACTTGATCGGCGTGGCGATCGGCGCGTGCAGGCCGGGCAGCACCTCGGGCGGCACCGTGTAGCTGGCGTCGCCATACCATTGCGGAATCCACTTGGTGAGCGCGAAGTTCGCCACGCCCACCAGCACCAGCGGCGCGATCGCCAGCACCGGGTTGGGCAGCGAGCTGGTCTCGACGCGCTCCGGCTCGTTGACCAGCGAGGTGCCGTAACCCTCGCCCTTGGCCATCGCCGAGCGGCGGCGCCATTCCAGGTAGCTCAGGCCGACGATGATGATGAACACCGAGCCGATCGTGCCGAGCGCCGGCGCGGCCCAGGCGGTGGTCTTGAAGAAGGTGGTGGGGATGATGTTCTGGATCTGCGGCGTGCCCGGCAGCGAATCCATCGTGAACGAGAAGGCGCCGAGCGCGATCGCGCCGGGCATCAGCCGCTTCGGGATATTGCTCTGGCGATACAGCTCGGCCGCGAACGGGTAGACGGCGAACACCACCACGAACAGCGAGACGCCGCCATAGGTGAGCAGCGCGCAGACCGCGACGATCACCGCATTGGCGCGCGAGCGGCCGATGTAGCGGATCGCGGCGGCGACGATCGCCTCCGAGAAGCCCGACAGCTCGATTACCTTGCCGAACACGGCGCCGAGCAGGAACACCGGGAAATAGAGTTTGACGAAGCCGACCATCTTGTCCATGAAGATGCCGGAGAAGACGGGCGCGACGGCGGCGGGATCGGTCAGCAGCACGGCGCCGAGGGCGGCGACGGGCGCGAACAGGATCACGCTGTAGCCGCGATAGGCGGCGAACATCAGGAACGCCAGGGCGGCGAGGACGATGATGAAGGACAAGTGAGTCTCCTGATTGTTTGATTCTGATTCTGTCGATGCGGTTGCCCGTGCGTGGGGCGCCGCAGTGGTGCAGTTTCCGTGCCAACGCCCTTGCCGACTGGGCGCCGGCGGGCTGGTGCCGGCTTGGCCGGCCGCCGCCGATCGATTCTACTCAAGCCGTCCCGGTTTCGAGACGAAATGCCGGTTGGCCTGTCGCCCGATTCCGACAAAACCCGAGGAAAAGCCTGCTGGGCCTTTATTGGCGGCCATCTCTTTGGTGAGACAATCCGTCCCGATTCGGAGACGATGATTAATTATCCGAAGATAAATCGGAGACGACGACACCATGATGAACGACTGGTCGAACCTGCCGGCGGGTTACGGCGACGTGCTCACGCGCGCGGCCGAATCGCTGTTCCGCACCTTCGAGCATTCGAGCGCCGGCACCTTGATCGTCGATCGCGACGCGCGCGTGGTCTGGATCAATTCGCGTTATGCCGCGCGTTTCGGTTTCGCCGATCCCAGGACGGCGATCGGGCTCGACTGCGAGGCGGTGATCCCGCACAGCCTGATGCGCGAGGTGGTCGCCACCGGGCGGCCGATCCTGCTCGACATCATGGAGACCGGCCGCGAACCGCTGGTGGTCACGCGCCTGCCGCTGGTCGACGAGGCCGGCGAGACGGTCGGCGCGATCGGCTTCGCGCTGTTCGACGAACTGAAGACGCTGACGCCGCTGTTCGCGCGCTACATGCAGGTGCAACAGGACCTGCTGGCCGCGCAGCGCTCGCTGGCGCAGGCGCGCCGCCCCAAGTACACCTTCGCGAGCTTCGTCGGCACCAGCGCGGCCAGCCTGGAAACCAAGCGCCAGGCGCGGCGCGCGGCGCTGGTCGACGCGCCGGTGCTGCTGCTCGGCGAAACCGGTACCGGCAAGGAGCTGCTGGCGCACGCGATCCATGCCGCCTCGGCGCGCGCGGCCCGGCCGCTGGTCACCGTCAACGTGGCCGCGATCCCCGACGCGCTGCTGGAAACCGAGTTCTTCGGCGCCGCGCCGGGGGCCTACACCGGCGCCGATCGCAAGGGGCGGGTCGGCAAGTTCGAGCTGGCCGACGGCGGCTCGCTGCTGCTCGACGAGATCGGCGACATGCCGCTGCCGTTGCAGGGCAAGCTGTTGCGCGTGCTGCAGGACAAGGAGTTCGAGCCGGTCGGCTCGAACCGCATCGTGCGCGCCGACGTGCGCATCATCGCGGCGACCTCGGCCGACCTGCCGGCGCTGGTCGCCGCCGGGCGCTTCCGCGCCGATCTCTATTACCGGCTGAACGTCCTCACGCTGAACCTGCCGCCGCTGCGCGAGCGCGCCTCCGATATCGAGGCGCTGGTCTACACCATGCTCGAGGAGCTGGCCGCGCAACACGGCCATGCCGCGCACTGCACGCTGACCGCCGACGCGCTGCGCCTGCTCGCCGCGCATGCCTGGCCCGGCAACGTGCGCGAGTTGCGCAACACGCTGGAGCGGGCGCTGATGTTGTCGGACAGCGCGGTGATCGACGCGCGCGTGCTGGCGCCCTTCGTCGGCATCGCCCTGCCGGCCGGGGCGGCTGGGCCGGCGAGCGGCGGTTTGCCGGAGGAGCCGGGCGGGATGCGCGAGGCGCGTGCCTTCGCGCTCGACGCCGGCGAACCGGATGCGGGGGATGCCGCCCTGGCCGATCGGGCGCCGAGCGCGATGGTTGCGCCGGCAACGGTTTCCTATGCAACGGCCTTCGCCGGCTGGGAGCGCCGCTTTTTGAGCGAGGCGCTGGCGGCCAGCGGCGGGCGCGTCGCCGAGGCGGCCGCGCGGATCGGCATCGGCCGCGCGACGCTCTACAAGAAGATCGCCGCGCTCGGCCTCGACGCCTGAAGATCGACTCGGCGGCTATCGATATGGCGAAATGATGCGCGAGACAATCCTGATTACGGAATATTCTTCATTGCCGGCATTCCTTGCGCCGCATGTGTCATATCCGCGTGTTATTGACGCTTCGATAACAATCCGATACGGACCTGTATGTCAGACGAATAAGATTTTCTACACAATTACGATTGAAAATTAATCAATCGCAGTGCAGCATCCCGGCAATGTCGGCGGGCATATCGATATGAATACTTCGTTGAACTGCCGAATGCGCGAGTTGGCGCGACGCGCGCGAGCTTCCGCCTTGCCGCCAGCGGCGGCGGGGCTCGCCGGCCGAGCGGCGATGCGAGGGACGGCGAGCCGAAGGCCGGTGCGACTCGCGCCGTCGCCGGCGGCGCGCCGGCAAGCGTCGATTGAACCCGGGCGGCACGCGTGGGTCAGAGTCGAATCGAGACTGAAACAATCCCGAAAGGGTGGACGGCGCATAGCCGTCGCCTCGTGATGTCGCGAGCCGGCCCGGCTATTTCCCGTATAGCAGGCGAAGCCGGTTTTTATCGCGACTCGAATTGACTTTCGAGCGGGACGGCATGGCATACTCGCGTCGTCCCAAAAGCATACAGACCGGAACCCTCCATGACATATCGACTGGCGAAAGCGCGTTCGTCGCGCAAGCCTGCCGTCCGACTGGCATTGACGATTGCCCTGTTCGCGAGCCTCGCCGGATGCGGTGGCGGCGCGCCGTTGTTTACGCCGGATGGGCGCGCCACCACCCAGGTGCAATGTCCGGAAGGCGGCCCCTGGGATACCTGCTTCCAGAATGCGCGCGGCATTTGCGGTGGCGAGTTCGACACGATCCAGCAATCGGTCAACAACGGCACCCGCAGCCTGCTGTTCGCCTGCCGCTCGAATCGCGCCAATTGAGCGGAGCCGTTTGCGGGACGAGCGCGGCGCGCGAAAAAAAATGAACCCCGCTTGAATTGATTTCTATACTGTCCAAATAACCATTCAGGAGTCGGATTCGATATGGCGACCTATAGGCAACTGACGGCCCAGCTCGAGAAGCTGCAGCAGAAAATCGACAAGGAGCGCGAAAAGGCCATCACCGACGCGATTGCCGATATCAAGGCGAAAATCGCGGAATACGACATCACGCCCGAAGAGCTCGGTTTCCGCAGCGTCGGCGCCGCCGCGAAACCGAAAAAGCCGCTGCCGCCGAAATACCTGAATCCGAAGACGGGCGAGACCTGGAGCGGCCGCGGCCGCGCCCCGGCCTGGCTGGGCAAGAATCGCAACCGTTTCCTGATCAAGGACTGATCCCGGAAAGTCTCACCTTTGGCGCCTTCTGCAACGGTGCGAATCGACTGCGTGTCGTTCGCACCGTTTTGTTTTGGGGAAAATGCGCGAGTGTGGAACATTTTGCTAATTATGTTTCCCAGTGGCGCCTGAACTTGAATCCCCGTGAAATACCCTGGTAAATAAGGGCTTTGGCCTTAATCCGAAGCGAATTCGCGTTTTGGCTCGGGCAAGTCCGGGGCAATTCGGTCGTCGCGCCGAACGCGGTTTCGCGGCACCGGGATGGCCGATCGGCATGCGAATGGCGGCCGCTCCCGGATCTCCTCACCCTGGCTCCCGAACCGTCTCACCTTCGCTCCCGAAAAACCTCACCTTTGCGGGCGCGGGCCCGGGAAGGCATCAGGCAAGGCGCGCGGCGGCCCGCCCGCGCGGCCTCGATCCAGCTCGCAAGGGGCCGCGCCGGCCGGCACCCGAGCTATAGGCAGGCCCCCGGCCTTCCCCTATGCTACGGCTCACCGTCGCGTCATACGCGGCATGCCTTGGGGAGACGCCGTGACCGTCCGCAATCTCGATGCCTTGTTCCGACCGAAGTCCGTCGCGGTGGTGGGCGCGTCCCGCCGCGCCGGCAGCATCGGCGCGATCGTCTGGGGCCGCGTGCTCGACGGCGGCTTCGCCGGCCCCGCCTGGCCGGTCAATCCCAAGTACGACGAACTGAATGGGCAACGCGTGTTCGCGCGCGTCTCGCAACTGCCCGAGGCGCCTTCGCTGGCGATCGTCTGTACGCCGCCGGCCACCTGGCCCGGCATCGTCAAGCAGCTCGGCGCGCGGGGCGCGCGCGGCGCGATCCTGGTCGGCGAGGCGCGCACGGCCGCCGAGCGCGCCTCGGTCGAGCGCGCGCTGGAGGCGGCCCGGCCGCACCTGCTGCGCGTGGTCGGTCCCGGCAGCCTCGGCGTGATCACGCCGCACCTGAACGCGCATTTCGGCGCGCCCGCCTATCGCGTGAATGCCGGCGGCGTGGCCTGGGTCTCGCAATCGAACGCGCTCACCAATGCCGCGCTCGGCTGGGCGCACGCGCGCGGCCTCGGCTTCTCGCACGCGGTGGCGCTCGGCGACGAGGCCGACGTCGACGCGGGCGACGTGCTCGACTACCTGGCCAGCGATCCCGGCACGCGCGCGATCCTGCTCGAACTCGACAGCGTGAAATCGGCGCGCAAGTTCATGTCGGCGGCGCGGGCGGCGGCGCGCAACAAGCCGGTGCTGGCGCTGCGTACCGGGCGCGCCGATCCGGGCGACGCGCTCTACACGGCCGCCTTCCAGCGGGCCGGCATGGTGCGTGTCGAGGCGCTCGACGACCTGCTCGACGAGGTCGAGACGCTCGGCGTCGGCCGCATCGCGAACAGCAATGCAGCCACCGTGATCACCAGCGATGCCGGCGTGGCGAAGCTCGCCGTCGACGCGCTCGGCGCGGCCGGCGATCTGCGCCTGGCGCCGTGGCCGGCCGCGGCCACCGAGGCGCTC
>NZ_VWWK01000150.1:0-17234 GCF_011753035.1 Burkholderia sp. Ax-1720
CGGCCGGCGCCTGTTGCGCGCCCAGCAGCGCCAGCGCCTGGCTCGCGACGGCCAGCAGCGCCTCGCCCGCGGCGGTCAGCCTGAGCCCGGTCGCGTGCCGCAGGAACAGGGCATGGCCGGCATGCGCCTCGAGCTGCTGGATCTGGCGGCTGACGGCGCCCTGCGTGCGGCACAGATGCTCGGCGGCGCGGCTCACGCTGCCGAGCCGCGCGGCCGCCACGAAGGCCTGGTAGGCCGGCAGCGGCGGCAGGGAGCGGGTGAGCGCGGCCAGCGGGTATGCATCGGCGGCATACCCGGCTTGCGGATTTTTCGATGGTTCGGACATGGCCGTTTCGCTATCGTCGCGGCTTCGGCTCCGGTCGCGATCCCGCGGCCGCGAAGGCCGCTCGAGCGAAGGAGACGGGACATGGAACAGGCTTCGGCAGCACTATACACGGCGAGAATCCGCGCTTACCTGGGCGCGCTGGAGCGCGGCGACGCGGCCGCCCTGCTCGCGCTGTTCGCGCCCGGCGCGCGGGTCGTCTCGCCGCTCGCGGGCACCGCCGCGCCGGCGGACTTCTATCCGAAACTGTTCGCCGCTTCGAGCCCGAGCCGCATCACCCTGCTCGACATCGCCGTGAGCACGACCGGCTCGCCTCACGCCACCGCCTATTTCCAGTACGACTGGGTGCTGCGCGACGGCGCGGCGGCACCGTTCCGCTGTGTCGATGTGTTCGGCTTCGATGCCGAGGCGCGCATCGCCGAGCTGGTGATCGTCTACGACACGCATCCGATCCGCGAGGCGGTCGGCACGCAGTTCTCCTGATCCGGCGCCGCGCTCAGGCGCCCTCGCCCGCCTCGCCGAACCCCTGCGCGAAGGCCTCGCGCAGATAGGCCACGAAGGCCGTCACCACGCGCGGCACATGCGTCGCGTAGGGCCGCACCGCCAGCAACTGCTCGGCGAACACGCCCACCGGCCGCCACTCGGGCAGCACGCGCACCAGCGTGCCGGCCTGCAGCGCGGCCACCGCCGAGAAATCGGGCAGCAGCGCGATGCCGAGATCGTCGAGCGCCGCGTCGCGCAGCACCTCGCTGTTGTTGGCGCAGAACGGCCCGGCGATCGGCACCGTGACGCGCGCGGCGCGCTGGCGGCGCGTGCCGGCGCGCTCGAAGGTCCAGGCCGCCGAATCGTGGCTGCGTGGATAGAACAGGCAATCGTGACCGGCCAGTTCGTCGGGATGGCCCGGCCGGCCGCGCGCGGCCAGGTAGGCGGGCGTGGCCACCAGCAGCGACACGGTGCGGCACAGCTGCCAGGCCACGTGCGTCTCGGGCGCCGAGGCGCTGTGGCGAATCGCCAGGTCGTAACCCTCGGTGGCCAGCGACACCAGCCGATCCGACACGTCGAGCTGGATCCGCACCTCGGGATGGCGGCGCCGGAACTCGGCCAGGCGCGGCACCAGTTGCTGGCGCGCCAGCGCCACCGGCGCGCTCACGCGCAGGCTGCCGCGCACCACCTCGGCGGTATCGCGCACGCCGGAGAAGCTCTGCGCGATGCGATCGTAGAGCGGCCGCGTCTCGTCCACCAGATGCCGCCCCGCCTCGGTGAGCCGCACGCTGCGCGTGGTGCGCTGCACCAGCGGCACGCCGGCGGCGCGCTCGAGTTCGGCGATCTTCAGGCTCACGGCGGCCTTGCTCACGCCCAGGCGGCCCGCCGCGGCCGTGTAGCTGCCCTGGTCGGCCAGCACGGTCAGCCAGTGCAGGTGGGCCCACAGGCTTTCGATGGATTCGCTCGGCATGATGGATCGTGGATCGGTCGGATGATTGTTCAGTTTTTTAAACAATGATTTCACCGACAGTGTATATCCATCGCCCGGCCGGGCTCCTACACTGCCAGACATCGAACCGCCTTACCCTGGACATCCTGGAGGAGCCCATGAACGCCTACAACGATCGCAGCGACGTCGAACACTTCATCGGCGGCCAGCGCACCGCCGGCCACGGCCAGCGCTCGCAGCCCGTCTACAACCCGGCCACCGGCGACATCGCCCGCACGCTGCGCCTGGGCGACACGCGCGACGTGGACGCCGCGGTCGCGTCGGCCAAGCAGGCCTTCACCGGCTGGAGCAACACGCCGCCGATCCGCCGCGCGCGCGTCATGCTGCGCTTCCTGGAACTGATGAACCAGCGCCGCGACGAGCTGGCCGCGATCATCACGGCCGAGCACGGCAAGGTGTTCAGCGACGCGCAGGGCGAGGTCTCGCGCGGCATCGACGTGATCGAGTTCGCCTGCGGCATCCCGCAACTGCTCAAGGGCGACTACACGGAGCAGGTCTCGACCGGCATCGACAACTGGACCACCCGCCAGGCGCTCGGCGTGGTGGCCGGCATCACGCCGTTCAACTTCCCCTGCATGGTGCCGTGCTGGATGTTCCCGGTGGCGATCGCCGCCGGCAACGCCTTCATCCTCAAGCCCAGCGAGCGCGACCCTTCGGCCGCGCTGTTCATGGCCGGCCTGCTCAAGGAAGCCGGGCTGCCGGACGGCATCTTCAACGTGGTGCAGGGCGACAAGGAAGTGGTCGATGCGCTGCTCGAGCATCGCGACGTCAAGGCCGTCAGCTTCGTCGGCTCGACCCCGATCGCGAACTACATCTACGAGACCGGCGCCAAGCACGGCAAGCGCGTGCAGGCCCTGGGCGGCGCCAAGAACCACATGGTGGTGATGCCCGACGCGGATCTCGACGCGGCCGTCGACGCGCTGATCGGCGCCGGCTACGGCTCGGCCGGCGAGCGCTGCATGGCGATCTCGGTGGCGGTGCTGGTGGGCGACGTGGCCGACAAGATCGTGCCGCGCCTGGCCGAGCGTGCCCGCACGCTGAAGATTGGCGACGGCATGAACGCCGAGTCGGAAATGGGCCCGATCGTCACGCGCCAGGCGCTGGAGCGTATCGAAGGCTATATCGGCCTGGGCGTCGAGGAAGGCGCCAAGCTGGTGGTGGACGGCCGCGGCCACAAGGTGCAAGGCCACGAGCACGGCTTCTTCACGGGCGGCACGCTGTTCGACCACGTCACGCCCGAGATGCGCATCTACAAGGAAGAGATCTTCGGCCCGGTGCTGGCCTGCGTGCGCGTCAAGGACATGGGCGAGGCGATCGACCTGATCAACGCCCACGAGTTCGGCAATGGCGTGGCCTGCTTCACGCGCGACGGCCACGTGGCGCGCGAGTTCGGCCGCCGCATCGAGGTGGGGATGGTCGGCATCAACGTGCCGATCCCCGTGCCGATGGCCTGGCACGGCTTCGGCGGCTGGAAGCGCAGCCTGTTCGGCGACATGCACGCCTACGGCGAGGAAGGCGTGCGCTTCTACACGCGCCAGAAGTCGATCATGCAGCGCTGGAACGAGAGCATCGAGAAGGGCGCGGAGTTCGCGATGCCGACCGCGAAGTAAGACTTCCAGGGCGATTGTTCGGGCTCGCGCAGCTCGCAACGAAAAAGGCCGGCAAGCGAACTTGCCGGCCTTTCCTCATCTCGGCCAGGGCGTCGCCGCCCCGCCCTCAAGCCATCACCACTCCACCACGATCTTGCCGAAGTGCCCGCCCTGCTCCTGCCAGCGGAACGCCTCGGCCAGTTCGCCGAACGCGAAGCTGCGGTCGATCACGGGACGGATCGCGGTGCGCTCGAGCGCGGCCACATAGTCCTGCTGCTGGCGCCGGCTGCCGACGATCAGCCCTTGCAGGCGCGCCTGGCGCGCCATCAGCGCGGCGGTCGGCACCTCGCCCTGCATGCCGGTGAGCACGCCGATCAGCGAGATATGGCCGCCCACGCGCACCGCCTCGATCGATTGCGCGAGCGTGCCCGGCCCGCCCAGTTCGAGCACGTGGTCGACGCCGCGGCCGCCCGTCAGTTCGCGCGCCACCGCGCCCCATGCCGGCGTCTGCCGGTAGTTGATGGTGTGATGCGCGCCGAGCGCGCTGGCCTTTTCGAGCTTCTCGTCCGAGGACGAGGTGACGATCACGGTCGCGCCCATCGCGCGGGCGATCTGCAGCGCGGCGATCGAGACGCCGCCGGTGCCGAGCGTGAGCACGGTGTCGCCGGCCTTCAGCGCGCCGTCACCCACCAGCGCGCGCCAGGCGGTCAGCCCGGCGGTGGTGAGGGTCGCGCTCTCGGCGGCACGCCAGCCGCGCGGCGCGTGCGTGAAGGCGCCGGCCGGGCGCACCACCACCTCGGTGGCGAAACCGTCGACGCCGTCGCCCGGCGTGCCGGCGAAATCGCCGACGGCCGGGTAGGCGGCACCGTCCACCCAATGCGGGAAGAACAGCGAGACCACCGCGTCGCCGGGCTGGAATTCGGTCACGCCCTCACCCACCGCCTCCACCACGCCGGCGCCGTCCGACATCAGCACGCGGCCGTCCTCGGTCGGGATGGCGCCCTTGGCGACCAGCAGGTCGTGGAAGTTGAGCGAGGTGGCATGCAGCGCGACGCGGACCTGGCCCGGGCCGGGCGCGCCCGGATCCGGCACGTCACGGATCTCGATGCGTTCGAGGCCGCCCGGTGCGCGCAGGACGGCGGCCTTCATGCCGGCCTCCCTTGCGCGGCGTGGCGGGCGTGAAGCGAAACGGGCTGGATGAGCGTGGACATGCGAGGCTCCTGGGGTTCGGTTGACGAAATGGCACGAAGTGGCACGAAGTGGCACGAACGGCACGACGCGGCGAAGGCACGGCGCCCCGCTTCGAGGCACGCTTCGCCGCGCTTGCGGCAAGGGCCTAATGATCGCCTCCCGGGCGCCCCGCTGCCAACCGGAAATCGCGCGCAGCCTGCCGAGCCGCGTCGCGCGGGGCTCGGCGCGCCCGGCGCGACCTCCCATCCCGTACCGCGCCAAGGGGCTTTCGCGCGGCCTTCGGCGAGATCGGCGAAACCCGACTACAGTAACGATCCGGCGCGCGATCGGCCCCGTCGGCCGACGCGCCACGCTCGATGCCCGCCCCGCGCGCGGGCCGCCGTTGCCGCCTTGCCCTCGTCCCGTTTACTGCTGCTTTGCCGCCTTTCCCGGAGAACATCGCATGAGCCAGGATTCCGCCTACACCCCGCCCGCCGTCTGGACCCCTCGCGCGCCTTCGGGCGGCCAGTTCGCCAACATCAACCGCCCGGTGTCGGGCGCCACGCACGAACGGGAACTGCCGGTCGGCAAGCATCCGCTGCAGCTCTATTCGCTGGCCACGCCCAATGGCGTGAAGATCGGCGTGATGCTGGAGGAATTGCTCGCGCTGGGCCACGCGGGCGCCGAATACGACGCCTGGCTGATCCGCATCGACGGCGAGCAGTTCGGCAGCGGCTTCGTCGGCATCAATCCGAACTCGAAGATCCCGGCCCTGGTCGATCGCAGCGGCGCGCAGCCGGTGCGCGTGTTCGAATCGGGTTCGATCCTGCTGTACCTCGCCGACAAGTTCGGCGCGCTGGTGCCGAGCGACGCGGCCGCGCGCGCGGAAACGCTGAACTGGCTGTTCTGGCAGATGGGCTCGGCGCCCTATGTGGGCGGCGGTTTCGGGCATTTCTACGCCTACGCGCCGGAGAAGCTCGAATACCCGATCGACCGCTTCACGATGGAAACCAAGCGCCAGCTCGACGTGCTCGACAAGCTGCTGGCCGAGCGCCGCTACATCGCCGGCGACAGCTACACGATCGCCGACATCGCCATCTGGCCGTGGTACGGCGGCCTGGTGCTCGGCGACCTGTACGGCGCCGCCGAATTCCTCGACGTCAAACAGTACCGGCACCTGCTGCGCTGGGCCGAGGAGATCCGGGAACGCCCGGCGGTGAAGCGCGGGCGCCACGTCAATCGCGCGCGCGGCGACGAGGCCGAGCAGCAGCACGAGCGTCACAGCAGCGCCGACCTGGACCGCTTCGCGCCGGCGACGCGCGCCTAAGCATCGCCCGGGCATCATCCGGGCACGGCGTCGATCCAGGGATCGGCGCCGAGACGCCCCCCGCTCAGCCGAGCCGCAGCGACAGTTCCACGTCGCCGCCAAAAGGCGTCGACAGGTAACCCTGCGCGGGCGAGCGCACGCGCTCGAGATACTCGGGGCTGTGCTCGGCGTTGTCGGCGATCACGAAGGCGCCGGGACGCAGCCGGCTTTCCAGCAGCGCCAGCACCGCGGGATACAGCGACTTCGCGCCGTCGAGCAGCACCAGGTCGATCGACTCGGGCAGGTCGGCGGCCAGCGTGCGCAGCGCATCGCCCTCGCGGATCTCGACCAGGTCGGCCAGCCCGCCCTCGGCCAGGTTGCGGCGTGCGCGCTCGATCTTCGAGGGCTCGAACTCGCAACTGACGAGCCGGCCGCCGCCGTTGTCGCGCAGCGCGGCGGCCAGGTGCAGCGTCGAGATGCCGAACGAGGTGCCGAACTCTACGATATGGCGCGCCCCGGCGCCGCGCGCCAGTTGGTACAGCAGGATGCCGGTCTCGCGCGAGACCGGCAGCGGCAGGTCCTTCAGGCGCGCATAAAAATCGAGGTACTCGGTCTTGCTCTGCATCAGCCGCGTCAGTTCGCCGGGCGGCAGTTCGGCGACGGCGCGGCTCATCTGCGGCCTGGCGGCATCGGCTTCGGCGAACAGGCGTTCGAGCAGCGGTGCGAGCGGCGCGGTGGTCAGGGTGCTCATGAATGGATCACTCCGGTCGGGAGGGCGCGATGCGCGACGGCACCGCGCCCGATCAGTAGGATGACGAATCGATCCGGCGACGGGCCGCGATTCGATGGAGGTCGGCGCGACTCAGTCGTCGAAGCTGCCGCGATACTCGGGCGAGGCGTCGTCGCGCGTGTTCAGTTCGAACATCACGCCGCCGGGCGCGCGGCAGAAGAAACGCGAGCCGCGGCCGTTGTTGAAGATGTCGGTTTCCATCGGCACGCCCGCTTCCACCAGCCGCGCGCGCAGCGCCGTGACGGCTGCCAGGTCGGGCAGCTCGAAACCGGCGTGGAAGTTGCGGGGCCAGGCCGGCACCTCGTCGGCCGCGTGTTCGATCACCACGTCGAAGCCGGGACGCTTGAGGATGTAGGAGCGGTCCCAGGTGCCGGAGATGGTGAAGCCGAGATGGCGCTCGAAGAAGGCCGCCGTGGCCGTCGCGTCGGCCGAGGGGAAGCTCAGGTGGTTCAGTTTCATGCGGTGGGTGAAGTCGTTCATGATCGTGCTCGGGGTACGGGCGCTGGCCCCAATGCCAGCTGCCGATGACGATCAGAATACGAGCCCGCGCTCACATTCGGCTACTCGCATCGCGGCGGCGCGCCGAAGCGGCCCGCGAGCCGCGCCGTGGCGGGGTTTGGGCGAATCGGCCGGAGCGTGCCGGCCGCGCTTGCTCACATTTCGGCGGGTCGAGCCGCGCGTAGTCAGGCCGAAGGCCCGGTCGGCGCGGCAGCGGGCAGCAAGCCCAATTCCCTCAGATAACCGAACACGGCGGCGCGCAGGCGCGTCTCGAGGCTGGCGATGTCGTGCTCGCCGCGCGCGCCGGCGCTGTCGACCATGACGTGGATGATCTCGCCCAGATCGACGGCCGCATGCGCGGCGCGCGCATCGCCCGCCGGCAGCAGGCGCCGCAGGATTGCCGCCACCGGCGTGTCCATGCCGTCGCAGTCCACCGCGTCGCGCAGCGCGGGGCTCGCCTCCTGCTCGTCGAGCAGGCGCGCCAGCATCGGCCGCTGCAACTGCTGGCGCACGGCCGCGCCGATCAGCAGGCCGAGCGCCACCATGCCGTCGGGCTCCTCCATCGCCCGGTCCATGTCCTCGACGAAGCGCTGCGTCTCGCGCTGCATCAGGGCCACGGTCAGCGCGTCCTTGCCGGGGAAATACTGGTAGAGCGAGCCGATGCTGACGCCGGCCCGCTCGGCCACCGCATTGGTGTTGAAGCCCTCGATGCCGCGCGTCTCCAGCACCTGCGCGGCCGCCTCGACGATCGCGGCGACCGTCCCGGCCGCGCGCGGCTGGGTCGGGTTCTTGCGCGGTTGCAGGCGGGGACGGCGGGGGCGGTCGGTCATCGGCGGGCGCGGGCGGGGACGGGATTCGCGCATTGTACAAAGGCGCGAGCGCCGGCGGGGTTGGAGGCGGGCTCAAGGCGGGGTACGAAGCGGGCACCGCTCGAGGCGGGCTCAAAGCGGACTCAAGACAGGCCCAGAGCCGGCCGCGCGGCGAATTCCGGCGCGGAACACCGTCGCCAGCCGGCGCCGCGCCGCCGCTCAGAGCTTGCCCAGGCGCTCGCGCATGGCCGCGGTGAGCCGCCGGCGCGCCGCCTCGTAGCCGTCCCAGGGATCGCGCCGCAGCGAGGCCAGCCGCTGCGGCACCTCGGCGATGGTCCATTGCGCGCCGCCGCGGGTACCGGGCAGTTCATCCCAATCGATCGGCACCGACACGCCCATCCCCGGCCGCGCCCGCGCCGACCAGGCCGCCACCGTGCTGGCGCCGCGCCCGTTGCGCAGGTAGTCGACGAAGATGCGGCCCTTGCGGTTCTGCGCGCCCATCTTCGCCGAGAAACGCTCCGGCGCGACGCCGGCCAGGTGCTGCGCCACCGCCTGCGAGAAATCGCGCGCCTGGTCCCAGGAAGCGTGGCGCGTGATCGGCACCACCAGGTGCAGGCCCTTGCCGCCGCTGGTCTTGCAGAAGCACGGCAGCCCCAGCGCGTCGAGCAGCGCGCGCAGCGCCTGGGCCGTCTCGATCATCGCGCGCCACGGCAAGGCCGGGTCGGGATCGAGGTCGAACACCAGCCGGTCGGGCCGCTCGATGCGGTCCACGCAGGCATTCCAGGTGTGGAATTCGAGCGCGTCGAACTGCGCGGCGCCGACCAGGGCCTCGCGATCGTCGAGCGTGATCAGCGCGTCGTGCCCGGGATCGAGGCCGGGGTGGCGCGTGACGAAGCCCATGCCGCGCGGGCCCGCGTGCTTCTGGAAGAAGGACGGCCCGTCGATGCCCTTCATGTAGCGCACCAGCGAAACCGGCCGTCCCGAGAGCTGCGGCAGCAGGTGCTCGGCGATCGCCGCGTAATAGCGGACCACGTCGATCTTGCGCAGGCCGCTCTCGGTATCGACCACGCGCTCGGGATGCGTGACGCGCACACCCGCCACCGTGGCGTCGTCGTTCCTGCCGGTGGCGCGGTTCGCGGCCTTGCCGCGCGAGCGCGAGCTCGGCGCCTGATGATCGGTCCTCATCCTGCCTCCTGTCGGTTGCCCGCCGGCGGGCGCGGCCGTTTCCCTGACGATCTGCCCGGCCAGCTTGTCCTCGCGCAAGGCGATGAAGGCAGCCTGCCGGACCAGGCCGTCGGCGGTCCAGCCCGCGAACTCGCATTCGGCCACCAGCCGCGGCTCGACCCAGTGCACCGCGTCGCCGCGTTCGGCCGGCGGCACCGCGAACGGCGCGTCGCTGCGTTCGATCTTTCGCAGCCTGGCCGCGATCGCGTCGAGCGCGCGCCGATCGAACCCGGTGCCGACGCGGCCGACATAAGCCAGCTCGCCGGCGCGGCGACGCCCTTGCGCGGGCCGTTCGTGCACGCCGAGCAGCAACGCGCCGAATCCGCTGCGGCTGCTGCGCGGCTCGCTGAAGCCGCCGATCACGAATTCCTGGCGCTGGCGGCACTTCAGCTTGATCCACGACGCGCCGCGCCCGGCGCGATAAGGGCTGTCGGCGCGCTTGCCGATCAGGCCTTCGAGGCCGGCCCGTGCCGCCGCGGCGAGCAGCTCGGCCGGCTCGCCCTCGAGCGTCGGCGAAAGCTGCACGGCTTGCCCGCCCGCGTCGCCGAAACACGCCGCCAGCCGCTCGCGGCGCGTATCGAGCGGCAGGTCGGCCAGCGCCCGGCCATCGAGAAAGGGCAGGTCGAACACGAAGAACACGATGGCGGCGTCCTCGCCGGCCGACAGCGCCTGCTGCAGGGCCCCGAAATCGGGCAGGCCGCGCGCGTCGAGCACCACGGCCTCGGCGTCCAGCCAGGCGTTGTTCACCGGCAGGTCGGCGAGCGCGGCGCATTGCCGGCGGAATTTCGCGCTCCAGTCCTTGCCCTCGCGCGTGAACACCTGCACCGAGCGTCGGCGGCCGCGGCCGGCAATGCGGATCAGCACGCGATAGCCGTCGAACTTCATCTCGTAGCGCCAGTCCTCGCCCTCGGGCGGCGCGGCCACGAGCGTCGCCAACTGCGGCGCGAGCGTGGCCGGCAGGGCCTCGCGCCGGCCGGCGCGATCCGCCGCGCGCTTGCCGCGTGGCGGTGGTGCGCCGCGCTTCTCGTCATGCTTCTCGGCATGCTTCTCGTCATGCGTTTCGGCACGCTCGCCGGCACGCTTGGCCGCCGCCGTGGCCGGCTGCTTGCGCGCGGCCTTGATGCGCTCGCCGCCCGGCGAGCCCGCCTGCTCGTCGCGCGCCTTGATCAGCAGCCACGACGACTTGCCGTTGCGCTCGGGAAGGTGCGTGCGCACCAGCGACCAGCGTCCATGCAGACGGTGGCCCTCGAGTTCGAAACTGAGCTTGCCCTCGCGATAGCCGCGCCGCGCGCCGGCGATACCGCCATCGGGCCGCCAGATGCCCTGGTCGTCGATGCGCACGCTGCCCGCGCCGTAGTGGCCGGGCGGTATCTCGCCCTCGAAGCCGGCATAGTCGAGCGGGTGATCCTCGACATGCACCGCGAGCCGCTTCTCCGCCGGTTCGGTGCTCGGCCCCTTCGGCACCGCCCAGGACTTCAGCACGCCGTCGAGTTCGAGACGGAAGTCGTAATGCAGGCGCCGCGCGTGATGCTCCTGCACCACGAAGTGCAACTCGCGCTCGGAATCGTGGCGCGGGCGCGCCTGGGCGCCGCGCTTGCCGGCCGGTTCCGGGCTCGCGTCGAAGCGGCGTTTGCGCTGGTATTCGGCGAGCTTGCTGGCCATCGGTGGCGATCCTCCTCGCGCGTGCCTCAGGCGGCGCGCTTGTGGCCGGTGCCGGCCGCCGCGCTCTTGCGCGTCGCCGTCGGCCCGGCGGTCTTCGCCTTGCGTTTCGCGCTACCGGCGGCGGTCGGCTTCGATTTCGAAGCGGTCGATTTCCTTGCCGCGATGGGCTTGGCAGCCGACTTGCGCGCGGCGGCGCCCTTCGTTGCCTTCGTTGCCTTCGTGGCCTTCGTGGCCTTGCCGTTCCTCACCGCGCCCGCCGCCTTGCCGGCACGCTTGCGCGGCGCCGCCTCCCCTGCCTCGCCATCGCGAGCCGAGCCGCGACGCCCTCCACCACCTCCGAGGCTGCGCCGCAGCAGCTCGGTCAGGTCGAGCACGTTCGAACCCGCCGTCGACGGACGAGTCTCGTGCGGCGTCTCGATGGTCTTCGACTTGCCCGCCTTCACCTTGCGATCGACCAGGGCGAGGATGTCCTCGCGAAACGTGTCGCGATACTCGTCGGGCTGCCAGTCGCCCGACATGTCCTCGATCAGCTTCTGCGCCATCTTGCGCTCCCTCGCGCTGAGGCTCTCGCCGCGTTCGCGCTTGCCGCCCACCCGCAGCTCGTCGAGCGGGCGCAACTCGTCCTGCCAGCGCAGCGTGTCGAGCGCGAGCACCGGGCCCACCGGGATCAGCGCGGCCAGGTGCTGCCGGTCGCGCATCACCACCAGCGCGATGCCGATCCGCCCGGTCTCGACCAGCGCATCGCGCAACAGCGCATAGACCTTCTCGCCATGGCGGTCCGGCACCAGGTAATAAGGCGTGTCGAGATAGAGGAAGGAGACGGCCGAGGCCTCCACGAAGGTGAGGATGTCGACGCTCTGCGTCGACTCGGGATTGGCCGCGCGGATCTCCTCGTCGCTGAGGACCACGTAGCGTTCCTTCTCGTATTCGTAGCCGCGCACGATATCGTCGTGCGCGACCTCGCGGCCGGTGCGCTTGTTGACGCGACGGTAGCCGATCGGGTCCATCGAGCGGCGATCGAGCATCCGGAACGAGGGCTTGACGGTGCGCGTGGCCGGCACCAGTTGCACCGGCACGTGGACCAGGCCGAAGCTGACCGCGCCCTTCCATATCATCGACGGCATGCACGGCTCCTGTAGGTGGTGGGACCGCGAGCGCCGCGCCGGCCGCATCGCGATCGAGCATCGATACGACGCAAGCCAACGCAAGCCGCGTGCCATCCACACTCGCGCGACACGCCGCGCTCGCCCGCCCCGCCGCCGCCGCCGCCGCCGCCGGCCCGGGCCTACATCATCTCGCCGCGCGCGCGTGCAGCCTGCGCCGCATCGGCCGCGGGCGCGCCGTCGCGCCCCGTCTCGGGCGGCGGCAGGACGGCCGGGAAACCCATCGCGGCGAGCCACATGCCGCGCGCCCATTCCCGGGTGCGATACAGACGATGATCCTCCTGCGCTGCCACCGCATCGTGCGCCTCCCTCAGTAAGCTGGCCGCGTCGCCGGACAGTTGCTCCGCCGCCCGGCCGATCAATTCCCAGTTCAGGTTCCGCTTGGTTTCGGCCAGCAGCACGCATTCGGCGGCGATGATCTGCGCATCCGCCGGCGAGGCGTTGCGGCGCGCCAGCTCGATCACGTTGACCAGCGCCTTGCCGGTCTCGGCCACCGCGAGCCGACCCGGCGTCTGGATCAGTTCGTCGAGCCCGAGGCCGCGGAAGATCGCGCGCAGCATGTCCTGGTGGTGCAGGCTCTGCCGATGATGGCGCTCCCAGGTCTCGTGCAGGGCGGGATCGTGCACGCAGGACAGGGCCGCGCGATACACCTGGGCGCCGCCGAGTTCGGCTTCGAACGCCTGGTACAGCAATTCGTGCACACCGCGATGTCTGGCCTTGCCGTGAAACATGATGCCCTCCGAAGAACAAATGCCGGCCCGCAAGACGATGCCAAGCCCGCCTGGCCCCGATTGCCGCAAGCCCCGTGCCGCCGACGCGCCGTGACGCGCCCGCGCCCTTCCACGCCGGCACCCGCGATCCCCGCCCGCCCGGCGCGAAAAAGCTGCATGCGCTTGTAAAAAGGTCAGAGCCCGGTGTGGCCGCGACGGCAACCGGGCGGCGCGCCGATGGCATGCGGATTGCGAATCGAAGCATGTTCGACCGGTTCGGATCGGTCCCCGTCGACGGCTTGCCGCGTCCCGCCGATCCGCCCCTTTCCGTTGCGGTGCGGCAGCCCGTCATGGGAGCCGCCCGCGCCCTTATCGAGGAACCGCGATGAAAACCGACACCCCAGCTTCGACCGATACGCCCAAGGAAGCGTCGAGCGGCCCCCCCAGCGGGCCGCTGGTCCGCTTCCACGGCCAGGCCCCGAGCGGCGAGCATCCGATCCCGGGCCACCGTTTCGAGGGCGTGGGCGTGCGCGCCACCGACGGCACCGATGTCGGCCATGTCAGCGACGTGCTGCTCGACCTCGGCCACGGGCGCATCACGCACGTGCTGGTCACCACCGCCGAGGGCCATCCGGACCGCGTGATCGCAATCCCCTGGCAGGCGCTGTCCGCCGACACCGAAGGCCAGGGACTGGCCGTCGCGGCGACCGCCGAACGCGTGCTGGCCGCGCCGCCCTTCGACAACCAAGGCGGTTCCGCCGCGCAACACGAGAAATGGGTCGCCGCCGTCGACCGGCATTTCGGCAAGCCGGCCTGAAGGCATCGCCGGGCGCATCGACCGCCGGCATGCGTAACGCTGTCGGCCGATGCGAAGCATTGGCGCGCCGGCCCCTGATGCGGAGCCGGCACGGCTGCGCCTTCGCGCGCTTTCAAGCTCGCGTGCCGATGCCGCGGCGAATCGTGTAAGGTCGCTTTTTTTACCCTCGCGAGACCGCCATGCCGGCATTCGAACCCGTGACCATCACCACCCGCCGGCTGCGCCTGCGCCCGATGCGCGAGGACGACTGGCGCGCCGGCTTCGCGCTGTGGTCCGATGCCGATGCGATGCGTTATTTCTCGTTCCCGCCGATGACCGATCCCGCCCAGGCGATCGAGCGCACCTCGCGCCTGGCGGCGCGCTCGGCCCATGGCGAGGATCTGGTGTGCGTGGTGGAGTTGCTGGCGACCGGCGAGCCGATCGGCGACTGCAGCCTGTTCGATCACGACGCGCAATGCCGCCGCGCGCAGATCGGCTTTTCGCTGCAACGTCGTTGCTGGCGCAACGGTTATATGACGGAGGCGGGATCGGCCCTGCTCGACCACGCCTTCGATACGGTGGGACTGCGCCGGCTCGAGGCCGACATCGATCCGCGCAACGAGGCTTCGGCGCGCGTGCTGGAACGGCTCGGCTTCGTGCGCGAGGGGCTGCTGCGCGAGCGCTGGCAGGTCGGCGACGATGTATCGGACAGCGCGATCTACGGCCTGCTCGCCAGGGACCCTCGCCCCGTCGCGGCCGCGACGCCCTCGTTGAGCGACCTGGCCGGCCGCTGAGCCGCGCGCCGCGCGGCAGCTCCAGCCGGCGGCCGCGCCCGTTTCCCGATCAACGATAGAACACGTAGCGAGCCAGGTAGGGCGTGCTGCCCTCCTGGTGCTCGCTGGCGCAAGGCGCGCTCGGCGCCAGGCCGCCGACGGTGTTCAGGCGCTGCACGTAGCGCACCTCGGCCAGCATCCCCGCGCCGCCAGTGCCGTGCGTCTCCAGCAGCAGTTGCGGGATGCTGCCCGGCGTATCACTGGGCTTTTGCGCCAGCACGCGGCCGACCACGCGGCTGCCGTCGCCGGCTTCCCAGGACGGCCCCGCGCCGTGCAGCACGACTTCCCTGCCGCTCGCGTCGTAGAGCATCGCCGAGGGGCGCTTGAAGCTCCATTGCAGCTGATGCTGCGCATTGAACTCGCAACTGTAGATCTGCACGCCCGAGGCTTCGAGCGCCGCCAGTTGCTGGCCCGCGGGCGGCTCGATCGAGGCGCCCGCCACGGCCGGCGTGGCGCCGGCCGTCGGCGCCATCGCGCAGGCGCCGAGCGCGAGCATCGCCGCCGCGGCCAACAGCGCCGAGGCGCCGGTTTTCAGGATTGGTTTCGACATCGCTGCTTCCTCAGGATCGCGCGTGCTCAGACGCGCTCGAAGTTCGCCGAGGCGAACGCCCAGTTCAGGTGACGCGAGACCGTCGCGACCAGGTAGTCGGGGCGGCGGTTCTGGTAATCGAGGTAGTAGGCGTGTTCCCAGACGTCGACCGTCAGCAAGGGCGCCGCGCCGCGCGTGAACGGCGTCTCGGCATTGCCGGTCTTGACCACCGCCAGCTCGCCGCCGTCCAGCACCAGCCAGCCCCAGCCGCTGCCGAACTGCGAGGCCGAGGTGGCCACCAGCGCCTTGGTGAGCGCCTCCATCGAGCCGAACTTGCGCTCGATCGCGGCCTTCAGCTTCTCGCTCGGCGCGCTCGCCTCGGGTGCCAGCGAGTTCCAGTAGAAGTTGTGGTTCCAGGCCTGGGCGGCGTTGTTGAACACGTCGGCCATCTCCGGCACGCCGTGCGACTGCATGATCACCTGTTCGAGCGAAGCCTGCTGCAGCGGCGTGCCGGCCAGCAGCTTGTGCAGGTTGTCGAAGTAGGCGCGGTGATGCTTGCCGTAATGAAAGCCGATGGTGCGCGCCGAGATGGTGGGCTCCAGCGCGTTCTCGGCATAGGGCAGCGGCGGCAGCGTCTGCGGCGAGCTGCCCAGGAAGGCCGGCACGGTACGCAGCACCGGCGCGCCGGCGCCGGCCGTCTCGGCGCGCGACATCTCGCCGAAGGCCACGCGCGACAGCGCGAGCCCGAGCGAGGCGAAGGACAGGCCGCCCAGCAGGCGGCGACGCGAAAGATTCGAATTCAGCATGGCCAGGACCTCGTATGTGTGGGTTGAGCGCCGGGCGCGCCGGTTTGGCCTGCGGTGCGTCCGATATCCCCAGAACACCCGATCTCGTGCCGCTATTCCATAGGATCGCGTCGATTTTTTGCATCGCCGGCGCATTTCTTTACACCTCGCCGACACCCGGAAACACGATGGAATAAATTCCGGCGCCTCGTGTTTTGCACTCGACGAACGCGTGTTCCGCAGCCGATGTCGGGGGACACGGTGGCCCGAAAGGCCCGCGCCGTCCTTGCGTCTGTCCGGCCGATTCGTGCCCGGCCGGACCGGTAGCCCAACTTATCCATCAGGAATCCATCATGAAAGTGAAACGCATTGCAGCCCTGGCCGCGCTGGCCGCCGTCACGGCCTTCACGCTCGCCGCATGCGGTGGCGGAGACGACAACAGCACCCCGCCCGCGAGCACCACCCCGCCGCCGCCGGCGCTGAAGACCCAGTTCAAGTCGACCACCCTGGTGTCGGACGGCAGCGCCACCGCCGCCAACATCGACCCGAACCTGAAGAACGGCTGGGGCATTGCGTTCAACCCGACCGGCGTGATGTGGGTGTCGGACAACAACACGCACCTGTCGACGCTCTATGACGGCAACGGCGTGCCGCAATCGCTGGTGGTGACGATCCCGGCGAACGCCGCCGGCACCGCCGCGGGCCCGACCGGCATCGTGTTCAACAAGACCGCCGCCGACTTCCAGATCAGCGCGAACGGCGGCGCGGCCAGCAATGCCGTGTTCATGTGGGCCACCGACGCCGGCACGATCGCCGCGTGGTCGCCCAAGGTGCTGCCGACCCAGGCCGTCAACGCCTATGACGACGGCACCGGCGGCGCGGTCTACAAGGGCCTCGCGATCGGCGTGAACGGCGGCGCGAACGTGATCTACGCGACCGACTTCCACAACAAGAAGGTCGACACCTTCGACCGCGCCTTCAACAAGATCCTGGTCGGCAAGTTCGTCGACCCGAACCTGCCGGCCGGCTTCTCGCCGTTCGGCATCGCGGCGATCGGCAATACCGTCTACGTCTCGTACGCGGTGCTCGGCAGCAACGGCAAGACCCAGGTCAACGGCGCGGGCAACGGCGTGGTCGACGCGTTCGACACGGCCGGCAACTTCGTCAAGCGCATCGCCACCGGCGGCACGCTGAACTCGCCGTGGGGCATGGTGATCGCGCCGTCGAACTTCGGCTCGGCCAGCAACGACCTGCTGGTCGGCAACTTCGGCGACGGCACCGTCGACGTGTTCGACCCGAACAGCAACGCGCTGATCGGCGCGCTGCCGAACCCGGACGGCTCGACCTTCAAGCAGGCCGGCATCTGGGGCATGTCGTTCGGCAACAATGCCGCCAACCAGCCGAGCAACACGCTGTTCTACGCGGCCGGCCCGACGCCGACCACCGGCGTCTACGGCCGCATCGACGTCACGCCGTGACCTGGGCGACGCGCCGGGCTGCCCGCCATGCGGCGCGTCCGGCGCCACCCGGGCGGCATCGACGCGCGCGCCTCGCGG
>NZ_VWWK01000014.1:0-85829 GCF_011753035.1 Burkholderia sp. Ax-1720
GTGCCCGCGCGTCGGGGAAGGCCGCGCCGAGCAGGGCCAGCGAGGGCGGCACGCACAGCGCGGCGCCCACGCCCTGCAGCACGCGCGAGGCGATCAGCAGGGCCGGCCCGTTGGCCACCCCGCAGCCGATCGAGGCGCAGGTGAACACGGCGAAGCCGGCCACGAACACGCGGCGCGCGCCGAAGCGGTCGGCCAGCGCGCCGGCGCTGAGCAGCAGGCTCGCGAAGGCCAGCGTATAGGCGTTGACGATCCATTCGAGCCCGGCCGCGTCGATCGACAGGGCGTCGCGCAGGCGCGCGAGCGCGACGTTCACCAC
The DNA here is from genome assembly GCF_011753035.1 of Burkholderia sp. Ax-1720. Taxonomy (NCBI): domain Bacteria; kingdom Pseudomonadati; phylum Pseudomonadota; class Betaproteobacteria; order Burkholderiales; family Burkholderiaceae; genus Burkholderia; species Burkholderia sp. Ax-1720. The sequence goes on from NZ_VWWK01000014.1 coordinate 317, forward strand.
CGTGACGTCGATACAGACGATGACGAAACCGAGGCTGGTGGCGAGCAGCGCCAGGCGCGGCGAGCGATGCGGGGAAGCGGGCATGAGACGGAATCCGGGGTGAGCGTGCCAGGGCGGATCGGTTGATCCACGGGGTTCGGCGCCCACTGTATTCCCTAAGCAAAACTGGATAAATGGGCCAATCCTTGCAAGAGAATCCACTAATATTGCGCAATGGACCTACTCAAAGCGATGACCGTCTTCGTGCGCGTGGTCGAGAGCGGCAGCCTCAGCGCGGCCGCGCTCGCCTGCGACCTGTCGCCGACCATGGTCGGCAACCATCTCCAGGCGCTGGAGGCGCGGCTCGGCACGCGGCTGCTCCATCGCACCACGCGCAAGCAGCAGCTCAGCGCGTTCGGCCAGGCCTATTACGAGCGCTGCATCGAGATCCTCGGCCTGGTCGACGATTCGGAGCGCCTCGCGCTCGATCATCTGGCGACGCCGCGCGGGCGGCTGCGCGTGACCGCGCCGGTGGTGTTCAGCAACGAATGCCTGATTCCCTCGCTGGCCGATTATTACGCGCGTTATCCCGAGGTCAGGCTCGACGTGGTCGCCACCGATGCGCTGACCAACCTGATCGACGACGGCTTCGAGGCGGCGATCCGCGTCGGCGCGCCTGGCAGCGAGGATGTGGTGGCGCGGCCGCTCGCGCCGTACCGGCTGATGCTGTGCGCCTCGAAGGCCTATCTGAAGGCGCACGGCGTGCCGGCGACGCCGGCGGACCTGGCCGCGCATCAATGCCTGAGCTATGCCTATCCGCCGCGCTCGGAATGGTACGCGGCCAAGGCCGAGTGGCTGCTGGACGGGCCCGGCGGGCAGGCGGGCGTGCCGATCGAGGGCCGGTTGCGGATCGACAATTCGGAGGCGCTGCGGCGCGCCGTGCTGGGCGGGCTGGGGATCGCCATGCTGCCGTCCGTGCTGGTCGGCGACGATATCCGCGCCAAGCGCCTGGTGGAAGTGCTGCCCGATTACCCCGCGCCCGAGCGCGCGCTGAACCTGCTCTACCTGCCGGAGCGGCAGATCTCGCCGAAGCTGCGCAGCTTCATCGATTTCATCGTCGAGCGCTTCGGCGCCGATGCGATCACCCGGCTGGAATCGGTGTATCGGCGCGCGAGCCTCAAGCCTTCGCCAGCAGCCGCTCCAGATGCTCGCGGGTCGCGGGCCACTCGTCGTCGATGATGCTGAAGCGCACCGAGTCGCGCTTGCGCCCGTCCGGCATGATGCGCTCGTGGCGCACGATGCCTTCCTGCCTGGCGCCGATGCGCAGGATCGCGGCGCGCGACTTCTCGTTGAGCACGTCGGTGGTGAACTGCACGCGCACGCAGCCGAGCACCTCGAAGGCATGCATCAGCAGCAGGTACTTGCATTCGGTGTTGGCGCCGGAGCGCTGCATCGAGGCGCCCAGCCAGGTGTGGCCGATCTCGAGCTTGCGGTTGGCGCGGTCGATCTTCCAGAAGCGCGTGCTGCCCACCACGCGGCCGGTCTCGCGATGGACGATCGCGAAGGGCATCACGGTGCCGGCACGCTCGCCCTCGAAGGCCTTCGCCAGATAAGCCTCGACCGTGTCCGGCCCGGGCACGTTGGTGACCTTCAGGTTCCAGAGTTCGCCGTCCGCGGCGGCGGCCAGCAGTTGCTCCGCACCGACGGAACTCAGGGGGCGCAGCTCGACCAGCCGGCCGGTCAGGGTGGGGGTGTCGATCATCGTGGATTCAATCATTCAATGCTTCGGGCGCCACGCGTCGAAGCTCACGGGCCGTTGGCGATCGGCCTTGATCACGCTGGCCTGGTCGGGCAGCAGCGCGTCGGCGTCGGGGCGGGGATCGGGATTCAGCTCGCTGCTGTGGACGATTTCCTGGTGGAACAGCCAGCCGCGCCGAGCCGCATCGTAGTGGAACGTGATGTTGTCGCTCCAGTGGTTCGGGCCGGCGGCCACGCCGTTCTGGACCGAGAAATAGCGGTGCTTGATCGCGAGGCCGTTGTCGTCCAGATCGAGGTAGGGGTCGCCCGACACGCCGCCCTGGTCGGCGCGCATCACCACGAAATCATTGCGGGCCGCCAGCGCGTAGCGGCCGTCGGCGCCCTGCGTGATCAGCAGCAGCGGGCGCGCGGAAGGGCGTGCTTCGGTATCGGGGATCCGGTGCACCACCACCAGGTAGTCGGTGCGTCCCGCGTCGGTCAGCGAGCCGGCCAGGTGATCGAGCACTTCATAGCCGGCGGGGACCAGCTTCTGTACGGCGGCCGGCAGTTCGGGATTGTCTGGGCAGCGCGAGGGTGCCGTATCGCAGGCGGCCCGGGCCGCCGCGCTGAACAGCGTGGCGGCCGCGGCGAGCCCCGCCCATGCCGCGTGCCGGCGGCGCGCCTCAGCCCAGCGGCGCATCGAGGCGGCGGCCGAAGCGATCGAGGCGAGGCAGGTAATCGCGGCTCGGGTCGAGCGAGAAGGCCACGCGCCGCGCGCGGCCCATGATCTCGTCGCGCGGGAAGAAGCCGAAGTAGCGCGAGTCGGCGCTGTTGTCGCGATTGTCGCCGAGCATCAGGTACTGGCCCGGCGGCACCACGATCGGGCCGAAGGATTCGCGCGGGCTCGGCGCCTCGGGCGAGAGGCGCACCGTGTGCGGCGCGCCGCCGATCCGCTCGGCCAGGTACTCGCCCGGCGAATCGGCATCGCTGCGCAGCAGGTTGCTGCCGATCGGGCGGTAGTCGGCGCGCTTGCCGTTGATGGTCAGCACGTTGTCGTGCATCGCCACCGTGTCGCCGGGCAGGCCGATCAGGCGCTTGACCAGCAGCTCGTGCGCCGCCGCCGAGTCGATCGTGACGATGTCGCCGCGCTGCGGCTCGTGCAGCCGCGCGAGGCGCAGGTGGGTGAAGGGGATGCGGATGTCGTAGGCCATCTTGTCGACCAGGATCCGGTCGCCGATCCGGATGGTCGGCAGCATCGAGCCGCTGGGCACCACGTTCCAGTCGGCCACCGCGCTGCGGAAGACCACCATCAGGAACAGGAAGGCGATGAAGCCCTTGTTGGCTTTCCACAACCTGACAATCATGCGCATCTTGCTGTAAGCCGCCGGGCGGCCCGTGTTTCGTGTATGCGGACTATACCCGAAGCGCGCCGCCGGCAACGCGCGGCCGCCTCGCTGGCGGCCAGTCATGGCGGGCGCGCGGTGCCGGCCCGGAATCAGTCGACCCGATGCAGCGCGATGCGTACTGACTGGCGCCAGATGTCCTCGCGCAGCAGGTAGAACGAGGCGGCCAGCAGCACGATGTCCTTCATCAGGAAGGGAACGTTGCCGACCATGGCCGGGAAGCCGCCGGCCGACGCCGCCCAGCCGCCGGGCATGAACGGAATGATGGTGACGGTCGCCACGAAGGTACCGACCGAGCCCAGTGCGCCGAGGGCGCCGAGGCGCTTGTCGCGGAAGCCGGCCAGGATCAGCAGGCCGAAGCTCCATTCGCAGACGCCGAGAAACCAGCTCGCGCCGCGGATCCCGAACACGGGATAGAGCCAGCGGATCAGCGGCCCGTTGCTGATGTAGGGGATCAGTACCTGAGCCTCGTAGGCGAACCACTTCTGGTAGCCGAAGAAGAAAAACATCACGACCATCGACAGTCGGACGATCGGATAGGCGTAGTCCCGTTGAATCAGGTCGGAACGGGCAAGACGGTCAATGAGCGCATCCATGCGGGCAGGAAGGAGAGAAAGAGAGGAGGGCGGGGCGCGCCTCGCATGCCGCGGCGACGCGCCCGTTCGGATCGGCTTACTTCGACGGGAAGTCCAGGTCCGTGTCGTTGATCCGGTTGAAGGTGTTCGTGAACACGGTCAGGCCGATCGCTAGCGAGAGATCGGCAAGCTGGGCCTCGGTGTAGCCGGCGGCGCGAATCGTCTCGACTGCGGCCGGCTCCAGCGTGCCGCGCGTGCTCATCACGAGCTCGACGAAGTGCAGCAGGGCATCGAGCTTCGCGTTGCCGGTCGGCTCCTTGGCGCGGATGCGGCGCAGCGCGTCGGGCGCGAGGCCCGCCAGCCTGCCGAGCATCGCGTGCGCGGCGACGCAATAGTCGCAGCCGGTGAATTCACTGACGGCCAGCTTGACCGCCTCCAGCTCCTGGCGGCTCAGGCTGCCGCCGGCCAGCGCGGTTTCGGCCTGCAGCACGCTCTTCAGCGAAGCGGGCGCGAGATGACCGAGCGTGGCGAACAGGTTCGGCAAGCTGCCGCCGGCGAACTTGCGGACCGCGGCGTAAGCGTCGGCGGTGTCGCCCGTGGCGGTATCGACGGCGGGGAAGAGGATGCGGCTCATGGTGTGCTCCTGGGTTTCGTTGGTTGAGGAGCCCTCACTTTATCGATCGATAGTGAGCTTTACGATAACGAATAGGCTCAATAAAATGCTCCAAAGTATCAGGGGAGAGAACGATGTCGGTGTCGAAGGACTGGCTGAGCCGTCTGCTGGAAATCATGACTGTGAGGGGCGAACTGGAAATCCGCTGCGCCTATGGCGCGCCGTGGCGGATCGCCTACGAGCCGTCGCCGCCGGGCGAGATCCCGTTCCATGTGCTGCTGGCCGGCTCGGCGGTGCTCGACTGCCCGGGCGGCGAAACCCGGGCCCTGCATGCCGGCGACATCGTGCTGCTCTCGCACGGCTCGGCGCATCAGTTGCATGACGGCAGCGGCAAGCGGGCGCTCGCGGAACACCGCTACGAGGACGTCAACGTGGTGGTCAGCGAGAACGCCGGCACGCAGGCGCGGCTCGACATGCTGTGCGGCCGCTTCGCGATCGCGCCGCCGCACGACCGCCTGGTGCGTGAATACCTGCCGGCGGCGCTGGTCGTCAGCACGCGCGCCGGGACGGCGGCGTCGAGCGAGACCTCCGCGCAACTCGAAAGCCTGACGCGGCTGATGCGGATCGAGTCGGTCGGCGAGCGCCTCGGCGGCCATGCCATCCTCGATGCGCTCTCGTCGATGCTGTTCGCACTGACGATCCGGCTGGCCAGCGAGCAGGGCGACGCACCGGCCGGCCTGCTCGGCCTCGCGGCGTTGCCGCGCCTGGCACCGGCGGTGTCGGCGATGCTCAACGAGCCGGCCCGGCCCTGGACGGTGCCGGAGCTGGCCGAACGTTGCAGCATGTCGCGCGCGACCTTCCTGCGCCAGTTCCAGAAACGCCTCGGCCGCAGCGCGCATGAGCTGCTGCTCGACCTGCGCATGAGCCTGGCCGCGAATGCGCTGCGCGATCCGCAGGCCAGCACCGAGCGGATTGCCGAAGCGGTCGGTTACCAGTCCGTCGCGGCGTTCCGGCGCGCGTTTCGCGAACGCACGGGGGCCACCCCGGGCGCGGCGCGGCGCGGCCACGCCGGCACGGGCGGGACTGGCGCCGCCTCGCCCGGGATCGAGGGCTGAGGCTGCCGGCCCTCGCTTGCCGCCTCGTCCGGTTTATCCAACTTGCTGCTTCCTTCGCTCCCTCCATCCCCGCCGTCCTTGCCAGAAGCGCCTCCCGGCACTCGCATCCCTCGTCGCCTCGGTAGTCCTCCCGATATGACCCAATCTCATAGCCCCGATCAGGAAACATCGTTTCGTCGCTCGCAACGGCGCTGTCGATAATCGCCCCAACTCAAACCCGAACGACGAGACACCGCAATGACCGCAACTCCCCGCAAGTCGCTCTACATCGGCGAAGGCTTCGAAGGCCCCGGCGTGAACCTGGCGCACATCAACGTGCTGGTCGGGCCGCGCGAGGGCCCGGCGGGACAGGCGTTCTCCACCGCGCTGGCCACGCCCTCGGCCGGCCACGCGCCGTTCGTGGTGATCGCGCAGCCGGGCGTGCCGACCAAGCCGCTCACGCTCTACGTGAACAAGGCGCAGATCGCCAACGACTTCCACGGCAACGCCACCTGGGGCGCCTCGCAGGCCGGCATCGCCAAGGCCGTGGCCGAGGCGCTGGAAAGCGGCACGCTGCCGCCCGAGGCCGAGAACGACTGGGTGGTGGTGACGGCGAACTGGGTGAACCCGCAGACCGACGACCTCGACGCCGTGTTCGAGAACAACTACCGCGCCTGCCGCAACGCGATCGTCGCGGCGATGGAAGGCCTGCCGCTGCGCGACAAGGTGTTCGCGGCCGCGCGCGAAGTCTCGAACCCGTTCTACACGCCCAAGAAGAGCTGACCGGCGCGCCGCGCCGGCATCGACACGAACATGCCGCGGCCGAGCGAGCCGCGCCTGGAGGAAACATGGAATACGTCCGCCTCGGCCAATCCGGCCTGAAGGTCTCCCGCCTGTGCCTGGGCACCATGAACATGGGCACGCCGCAATGGAAGCCCTGGATCTTCGACGAAGCGCAGAGCGAGCCGATCGTGCGCCACGCGCTGGAGGCCGGCGTCAACTTCATCGACCTGGCCGATTTCTACTCGACCGGCGTGGGCGAGGAAGTGGTGGGCCGCATCCTCAAGCGCGCCGCGCGCCGCGAGGAAATCGTGGTGACCACCAAGGTCGGCTACGACATGGGCGCCTACCCGAACGCGGGCGGTCATTCGCGCAAGCACGTGCTGGACGGCATCGACGGCTCGCTCAAGCGCCTCGGCATGGACTACGTCGACATCTACATGCTGCACTACTTCGACGTGAACACGCCGGTCGAGGAAACCATGAGCGCGATGCACGACATCGTGCGCGCCGGCAAGGCCCGCTACATCGGCGTGTCGACCATGTACACCTGGCAGTTCGCCAAGATCATGCAGGCCTGCGAGCGCAACGGCTGGGACAAGCCGATCAACATGCAGCTGCAGCTGAACCTGGCCTATCGCGAGGAAGAGCGCGAGATGGTGCCCTACTGCATCGACCAGGGCGTGGGCGTCTCGGTATTCAGCCCGCTGGCGCGCGGCCTCTTGACCTGCGATGCGCAATCGACGCGCAACCAGACCGACTTCTTCACCGCGCAGATGTACGGCGATCCGGCCTCGCGCGCGATCGCCGAATCGGTGGCCGCGGTGGCGCGCCGTCGCGGCGTGGCGCCGGCGCAGATCGCGCAGGCCTGGGTGCTGGGCCGCCCCGGTGTGTCGAGCATGCTGGTGGGCGCCGACACGGTGGCGCAGTTCGACAGCGCGCTGGCCGCGCTGGGCACCAAGCTCGGCGAGGAGGAGCTGTTCGAACTCGAGCGCAACTACACGCCTTGCGACTTGATCAACGACTACACGGCCGGCCGCCGCATCGCGCGTGAAGCGCGCGCGGCGCAGGGCGAGTTCGTCGGCGATTTCCCGCCGGTGCCGGAAGCCGCCTGAGCACGACGCGAGGACATCGAAATGAGCGAATTCCTGAAGACGGGCCACTACATCGGTGGCGAATGGCATGAGCCGCGCGGCGGCGAGGCCACCTACGCGGTGCTGAACCCGGCCACCGGCGAGACTGTCGCCGAAGTCGCGCGCGGCGGCGCGGCCGAGACTCGGCACGCGATCACGGCGGCCGAGCGGGCCTGGCCCGCCTGGCGCGCGCTGACCGCCAAGGAGCGCGGCGCGCGCGTCAAGCGCTGGGGCGAGCTGATGCTCGAGCATCGCGACGCGCTGGCCGAGCTGCTCACGCGCGAGCAGGGCAAGCCGCTGGCCGAGGCCAAGGGTGAGGTGGGCTACGCGGCGAGCTTCTTCGAGTGGTTCGGCGAGGAAGCCAAGCGCATGTACGGCGACGTGATCCCGAGCCCGAAGCCGAACTCGCAGATCGTGGTGACCAAGGAGCCGGTGGGCGTGGTGGCGGCCATCACGCCCTGGAATTTCCCGCTCGCGATGATCACCCGCAAGGCCGGCCCCGCGCTGGCGGCCGGCTGCACCATGGTGCTCAAGCCGTCCGAGGAAACCCCGCTGTCGGCCTTCGCGCTGGCGGTGCTGGCCGAGCGCGCCGGGATTCCGGCCGGCGTGTTCAACATCGTGTCGGGCGACGCGGTGGCGATCGGCGGCGCGCTGACCGAATCGCCGGTGGTGCGCAAGCTCTCGTTCACCGGCTCGACGCGAGTCGGCAAGCTGCTCGCCAGGCAGTCGGCCGACACGCTCAAGAAGCTCTCGCTCGAACTGGGCGGCAACGCGCCCTTCATCGTGTTCGACGATGCCGATCTCGACGCGGCGGTGGAAGGCGCGATCGCCTCGAAATTCCGCAACACCGGCCAGACCTGCGTCTGCGTGAACCGCTTCCTGGTGCAGGACGGCGTCTACGAGGCCTTCACCGGCAAGCTGGCCGAGGCGGTGCGCAAGCTGCGGGTGGGCAACGCGCTGGCCGGCGAGGTCGACCAGGGCCCGCTGATCAACGCGGCCGCGCTCGACAAGGTGGAGCGCCACGTCGCCGACGCGACCGGCCACGGCGCGCGCGTGCTGACGGGCGGCCGGCGCCATGCGCTGGGCGGCACCTTCTACGAGCCGACCGTGCTGGCCGAGGTGGCCGCCGACGCGCTGATCGCCGAGGAGGAAACCTTCGGCCCGGTGGCGGCGTGCTTCCGCTTCTCGACCGAGGAACAGGCGATCGCCGCCGCCAACGACACGCCGTTCGGCCTGTCCGCCTACTTCTACACGCGCGACCTGGGCCGCGCCTGGCGCGTCGCCGGGGCGCTGGAGAGCGGCATGGTGGGCGTCAACGACGGGATCATCTCGACCGAGGTGGCGCCCTTCGGCGGCGTCAAGCAGTCGGGCCTGGGACGGGAGGGATCGAAGTACGGCATCGACGAATACGTCGAGCTGAAATACACGCTGATGGCCGGTCTCGGCCGATGAAGCCCGGAAGGGCGGCCGTGCCGGAAGGTGCGGCCGCCCTTTCGGCATGAAGCGCGCCGCGGGGGGATTCGCGGCGCGGGCCGCGCGCCCGGGCGACCGGGACGCGACGGCGGCGCAGGACGCAGGCGGCGGGCGGCACGCATCGAGGCGGCCCGGCGCGGCGCATGACGCACACAACCACAACAATGTTGGAGGCAGCTTGAATCAAGTCAATGTGCAAACCGGCGCGGTGCCTGCCGCCGCCATGCCGCTGGCGCGCGGCACCAGCACGCCGCAGAAACCGATGTCGCTCGACGACGTGCCGCTCAACGCCTTCCACCTGAAGATCGCCGGCCTGACCTTCGGCGCGCATCTCACCGAGGGCTACACGATCGGCACGATCGGCTACGCGCTCACCGCGCTCGGCCGGCAGATGCCGCTCGACGCGTTCTGGATGGGCGTGATCGGCAGCTCGGCGCTGATCGGCATCTTCCTCGGCAGCCTGATCTTCGGCTGGCTGTCCGATCGCATGGGCCGCCAGAAGATCTTCCTGACCAGCTTCGTGATCATTACGCTGGCCGCGGCCGCGCAATTCTTCGTCACCTCGCCGGCCGAGCTGGCGCTGCTGCGCATCGTGATCGGCATCGGCATGGGCGGCGACTTCACGGTCGGCCACGCGATCCTCGCCGAGTTCTCGCCGCGCAAGCATCGCGGCGCGCTGCTCGGCTCGTTCAGCGTGATCTGGACCGTCGGCTACGTGGTGGCCAACGTGCTGGGCCTGGTGTTCGCCGATGCCTCGCCGGGCGCCTGGCGCTGGCTGCTGGCCTCGGCCGCGGCGCCGGCCTTGATCGTGCTGCTGGCCCGGCTGGGCACGCCCGAATCGCCGCGCTGGCTGCTCGGCAAGGGCCGCGCCGCCGAGGCGCGCGCCATCGTGGCCAGGCATTTCGGCAGCCACGTGGTGCTCGACGGCAGCGGAGAGGCGCATGTGTCCCATGGTTATGCGCGCCTGTTCCGCCCCGACCTGATCCGCCGCACCCTCTTCAACTGCGCGTTCTTCGTCTGCCTGGTGATTCCGTACTTCGCGATCTACACCTTCCTGCCGACCATCCTCAAGACCATCGGCCTCTCGGAAGGCTTCGGCGCGGACCTGCTGCTCAACGGCCTGCTGGTGCTGGGCGCGGTGATCGGCATCTGGCTGACGATCCGCCTGTCGCGGCGCGGTTTCCTGATCGGCTCGTTCGCCGTGTGCTGCGCCTCGCTGGTCGCGCTGGCGGTGCTGCCGCATTCGGCGGCGCTGGGGATGATCGCCGCCTTCAGCCTGTTTACGCTGACCATGTCGGCCTTCAGCAACCTGGTGGGCGTGTTCCCGCCGGAATGCTTCCCGACCGAGGTACGCGCCTGCGGCGTGGGCCTGGCGATCGCCTGCAGCCGGCTGGGCTCGGCGGTCGGAACCTTCCTGCTGCCGGTCGGCATCGCCACCCTGGGTTTCCACGTCACCATGTTCGCGCTGGCCGGCGTGCTGCTGGCGGGCATGATCGTGTCGATCGCCTGGGCGCCGGAAACCAAGCACCTGACGCTCGACGAGGCCTCGGCCGGCCACTGAGCGGGGCGCGAAAACTGGAGAGCCTGGGAGCAACGAGCGGGCGGGACGCGCGGCGGCGCGTCCCGCCCGCCTCGCATGGCGCGCGCGCCGATATAATCCGGCCCATCGCGCTTCCCTCCGACCCAGACGGCGCCGCCTCGCGCGCCGTCGCCCGTCCTCACCGACCGCCGCGCCATGACCGATCTACGCAAGCTGAGCTTCGAGCAACTCCTGATCTACATCGCGGTGGTCGAGACCGGCTCGCTCACGCGCGCGGCCGAGCGGCTCGGCATCGGCAAGACCGCGGTCGGCAAGCACGTGCAGCGGCTCGAGGACGAACTCGGCACCACCCTGATCGCGCGCACCACGCGGCGCATCCACGTGACCGAGGCCGGCGCCTCCTTCTTCGAGGCGGCCCGGCGCCTGGCCGAGCTGGCCGACGAGGCAGTGTCCTCGGTCAACCCGGCCGCCGAGACGCTGCGCGGCACCTTGCGCGTGGCGGCCTCGGTCGAGTTCAGCGCGATCGTGCTCGCGCCGGTGCTGGCGGGAATGCGCGAAGCGCATCCGGAGCTGCGCATCGAGATGGTGTCGGGCGACCGCTTCATCGACATGCTGGCCGAGGGCGTCGACGTGGCGATCCGGCTCGGCGAGCTGGCCGATTCGAGCCTGCGCGCGGTGACCGTCGGCAAGTATGAAAAGTGGCTGGTGGCGAGCCCCGCCTGGCTCGCGCGGCATCGCCTGCCGGGCGACGTCGCCGAGGCGGCGAGGCTGCCCTTCGTCGGGCTCTCGGTGCTGGCGCATCCCTTGCGCTGCCAGTTGCGCAAGGCCGGCGGCGAAACCCTGGTGCTCGATTTCGCGCCGGGCCTGCTGGCCGACACCATGTACGCCTGCCGCGCCGCCGCGGCCGAAGGCGCCGGGCTGGCCTGGCTGCCCGATTTCGCGGTGCATGCCGATATCGCCGCGGGCCGGCTGGTGCGTGTCCATGCCGATTGGGCCGGCCCGGCGATGGCGATGCACGCGCTGCTGCCGCCGGGCCGGCACACGCCCCCGAAGGTCCGGGCGCTGATCGACCGTCTCAAGGCGCATCTCGCTCAGGGCTGATCCGGCTGCGCGAGCAGATGGCCGTGGCGCAGCAGGATCACGGCCGGCTGGTCGGCGAAGGGCTCGTGATGCGTGCCGGGATGCAGGCGCATCCAGGTGCCGGCCGTGAGCCGTTCCTCGCCATCGCGCAGCGTGCCGCTCAGCACGAAGATCTCCTCGCCCTGGGGATGCGTGTGATCGCGCGTGCGCGCGCCGGGCGCCCAGGCCACCAGGCTCAGGCGATGCCCCTCGCTCGGCAGCGGCACCACCTGCATGTGCGCGTGGCGGCCCGCGAGCCATTGCCGCTGCGCGGCGCGCTCGATCGCGGTGCCGCCGGGCGCGGCGCCGGCTTCGCGATAGACCAGCACTCGCGCGCCTTGCGGGCCGGCGCGCAGCGTGAGCGCCTCGCCCGCGTGCGTGACGAAATCGTCCCTGGCGAGCGGCTCGCCGGAAAGATCGGCGCTGCCGCGCAGCAGATAGAGGTCGTGTCGCGAGCCGCCATCGAGTTCGAGGCGCTGCGAAGGCGCGAGATCGACCACGCTGCTGCTGCGCGTGGCGCTCGCCTCGCTCAACTGGACGATCGCTCCTTCCTTGCCCGGCACGGCATCGAGCTCGATGCGCGCGCGTTCGATCAAGCCCGTGTTCATACCGCCTCCTGATCCGATGTCGGTGCGTCGAAGCCGATCGGCGAGCGCACGAAGGGCACGAAGCCCGGCAGCGCCTCGACCCGCTCCAGCCAGCGCGTCACGTTCCGGCAGTTCGAACGATCCACCTTGCCTTCGCCGGCACGCGCCACGTAGGCGTAGATCGCGACATCGGCGATGGTCGGCGCGTTGCCGGCGAGCCAGTCGCTGCCTGCCAGTTCCCGGTCGAGCGCGGCCAGGAAGGCCTCGCCCTTGGCGATCGCCTCGGCGGGATCGCGCGGCAGCTTGAACAACTGGATCGCGCGGGCCGCCGCGAGGCCGTGCGCCACCTCGCCCGAAGCCGCCGACAGCCAGCGCTGCACGCGTGCCGCGCCGCTCGCGTCCTCGGGCAGCCAGGACGGGCCGTGCTTGCGCGCCAGGTAGACCAGGATCGCGGTCGAATCGACGATCACCTGCTCGCCGTCGACCAGCGCCGGCACCTGGCCGAGCGGGTTGATGCGCAGGTACTCGGGCGATTTCTGCTGGCGCTGGCGCAGGTCGACCTCGTGGACCTCGTGCTCGACGCCGAGCAGCGAGAGGAATAGGCGAACGCGATGCGAGTGGCCGGAAAGTTGGAAGCTGTGCAGTTGCATGGGATGTCCTTGATCGGTTGGCTGGATGGTCTGGCGGTCGCTCGACCGTTGAAGCCATTCTCGACAAGGTCCGGGGCCCAATAAACGAGCCGGAAGGCGACTGAGTATCCGCGATTCGCGAACAATGCCGCCTGGCCGCCGCCGGGCGCGGCCCGGCCGGCGGGGCCGCCTGCAGCCGGCGGCGCGATCCACTATGCTCGGCGGACGGCCGGCAGGCGGCGCCGCCCAGGCGGGCGAGCCAGCGATGCGTTCCGATCGCGCCGGCGCCCTCGACACTCCATCCACGGTGACACCATGAGCGACATCCCCTATCGCAATGCCCTCATCATCGGCACGGGCCCCGGCATCAGCGCCTCGCTGGCGCGGCTGCTGCGCGAGGCCGGCCTGCAGGTCGCGATCGCCTCGCGGCATCCCGAGCGGCTCGCGCCGCTGGCCGCCGAAACCGGCGCGATCGCGCTGCCGGTCGACGCCAGCGACGCGGCCCAGGTCGAACGGCTGTTCGAGCAGGCCGAGGCGCGCATCGGCGCGCCCGAAATCGTCGTCTACAACGCCAGCGGGCGCCTGCGCGGGCCGATCGCCGAACTCGACGCGGCCCAGGTGGAGCAGGCACTGGCCGTCTCGGCGATGGGCGCCTTCCATGCCGTGCAGCAGGCGGCGCGGCGCATGCTGCCGGCCGGCAAGGGCGCGATCCTGTTGACCGGCGCCACCGCCGGGGTGAAGGGCTTCGCGCTGTCGGCGCCGTTCGCGATGGGCAAGTTCGCGCTGCGCGGGCTGGCGCAGAGCGCGGCGCGCGAGCTGACGCCCAAGGGCATCCACGTCGCGCATATCGTGGTGGACGGCATGGTGCGCTCGGAACAGCGCCCCGATCCGGCCGACGCGCCCGACAGCACGCTCGACCCCGACGCGATCGCGCGCGTCTACGCGGACCTGCTGCGCCAGCATCGCAGCGCCTGGTCCTGGGAGATCGAGGTGCGGCCCTGGACCGAGAAGTTCTGAACTCGGGCGTGATGACGTGATGACGTGATGGCGAAGGCGGCGCGGCGGCTCGCGCCGCGCGCCGTTCAGGCCTGGGCGGCCTGGCTGCCTGCCGCCTGCCCGCGCAGCCAGGCGACGAAGGCCCCGACGTGCTCGTCGTTGAGCCGCTCGGGCGCGATGTCGAGCCAGTAGCCGTAAGGGCCGATCGCCTCGACCGGCGAGAGCGGCACCAGGCTGCCCTCGGCAATCTCCTCCTCGATCATGCCCAGGTCGACCACCGCCAGCCCGGCGCCCTTGCGCGCCGCGTGGATCGCCTGTTCGAGCGTGGAGAATTCGATGCCGTCGCCGATCTGGGCCACCGGCACGCCGGCCTGGGCGCACCAGTCGGCCCATAGCGTGAGGCGCTTGCCCTCGTGCAGCACGTGCAGCGACGGCACCCGGCCGAACAGCGAATCGAGCGGCAGCCCGGCGTAGCGCGGCGCGCCGACCAGCGCGTGGCGCTCCATCATCAGCCGCTCCGAGAGCATGTCGGCCCGCGCCGCGCGGCCGAAGCGGATATGGCAATGGCAATCGTCGCCGGGCTCGGTGCGGATCGACAGGTCGACCTCGGGCAGCGTCTCGAACAGCGTGCCCAGGCGCGGCGAGAACCATTGGGTGGCGAAGGTGGGCGGCACCGAGACGGTCAGCCGGCGCTTGCGCCCGGGCTGCACGGCGGTGATCTCGAGCACGCCGCGCTCGATGGTGTCGAAGGCCTGCTCGATGAAGGGCAGCAGCAGCATGCCGGCGGCGGTCAGCTTGACGCCCTTGTGGTCGCGCTCGAACAGGCGCGCGCCGACGCTGTCCTCCAGCAGGCGGATCTGCCGGCTCACGGCGCCCTGGGTGACGCACAGCGAGGTGGCGGCGCGGTTGAAGCTCAGATGACGGGCGGTCTCCTCGAAAAAACGCAGGGCAATCAGCGAAGGCATCCGCCGCATGATTCATTCCTTTCTGTCGTCTCGCGCCGGCCCGTCCGGGCGATGTTCGCGCCGGAAAACACGGGCTGGCGGAGCTTTATGGCAGAAAAGCGGGAGCAGCGGCAGGCAGTGTAAACCCGAGCCTCTCACGGCGTTGACGCGGCGGCTTCGTGGGGCGATGGCGCGGCGGCCGGAAGGGCTTGCGGCGCGGGGTGATCGAGGGGCTTGCGCGGGCGATCCGCGGCTTGCCTGGCCCGTCGATCCGCGCACCGATTTCCGGACGCGACCGTGATCGCGTCGGACGGATCCGATGCGCGCGCCCGCCATTTCTCGGGCGCTCGGCGGCCGGCCGGGATAGGCGGCCTCACCGCCTTCGCGAAGGCGCCGCCGCGGCATCAGACCTGGGCGATGCCACCGTCGACGAAGATCTCGCTGCCCGTCACGAAGCTGGCCGCGTCGGAGGCGAGGAACGCGACCACGTTGGCCACCTCCTCGTCGCGGCCGGTGCGGGCCAGCGGCATGACGTTCGCCGCGTGCTCGAAGAACCCGCGCCGCTCGCTCTCGGTGGTGCCGGTCTTTTCATGGCCCGGCGTTTCGATGACGCCGGGGCTCACGGCGTTGACGCGAATGTCGCGGCCCCGCAGGTCCGCGGCCCAGGTGCGCGCGAACGAGCGGACCGCGGCCTTGCTCGCGCTGTAGACGCTCCAGTTGCCGAAGCCCTTGCTGGCCACGATCGAGGCGTTGAGGATGATCGAGCCGCCGGGGCGCATCAGCGGCAGCGCCTTCTGCACCGTCCAGATCACGCCCTTGACGTTGGTGTCCAGCAGCGCATCCACGTGCGCCTCGCTCAGTTCGCCGAGCGGCGCCAGCGTGGCGAAGCCTGCGTTGGCGAACACGATGTCGAGATGCCCGTGCCGCGCCCGCACCTGTTCGTAGAGCGCATCGACATCGGCCGGATTCGCCACGTCGCCCTGGATCGGCGTGGCGGCGTCGCCGAGCGCGGCCGCCGCCGCGGTGAGTTCCCCGGCACGACGGCCGGTGATGTAGACATGCGCGCCCTCGGCGATCAAGGCCCGGGCGCTGGCCAGGCCGATGCCCGAGCTGCCGCCCGTCACGATCGCGACTTTGCCTGCGAGTTTCATCTGAAAGATTCCCTTGGAGTGGAGGTGGCTCGTCAATAGCTTGAGCCCTCAATTAAATAATTGAGGGCTCAAGTATATGGCGATGACGATCGGGCTTGTCAAATGGTGCTGTACTCAACCATTCTCTCGACATGGGAAAAAAACTTGTCATCGCGCCGGCGCCCGAAGCCGGCGCCACCGCGGCGGCCCGGGATCTTCCCGAGCCGCCGGCCTGCATCAATACCGCGCTGCGGCGGGCCGCCCGCCGCCTGGGCAACCTCTACGACGACGCCTTCGACGCGCTGGGCCTGAAGGCGACCCAGGTGGGGCTGCTGGCCGAGATCGAGCGCCTCACGGCCGCGGGGGACGGCGTGCCGCCCGCGCTGCAGGATCTGGCGGCGCGCCTTTCGATCCAGGTCTCGGCGCTCACGCATGCGCTGCGGCCGCCGATCCGCGACGGGCTGGTCGAGCTGTGGCAGGACGAACGCGACGGGCGCACCAAGCGCGCCGCGCTGACGCCCGCCGGCCAGGCCTGCCTGCGCGAGGCTTACGCGCATTGGAGCGAGGTCAATCGGCGCGTCGAGGCCGTGTTGGGCAAGGAGCCGGCCGCGGCGCTGCGCGCCCTTGCCGACCATGTGGCTTCGGACGATTTCCTCGCCGCGTATCGCGAGGCCGAGGCGGAAGGCAGCGGAGCGGGCTAGACCGCCAGGCTGGCGCGGGCAGGGCGCCGCTGCCCGCGCCCCGGGGCGATCACGAGACGAAGAGCGGTATCGCCTGTCCCGAATCCTTGCGGATTCGACATGGAAGGCGCGCGGCGGCGGATGCAAGAATCGGCTGCTGGCACCGGCGCCGTGCCGGCGCGACATCTTTTTCAGGAGGCTCGAACCCATGCCCTATCTGCAACTCGACGTGAACGACGCTTATTCGGTGGAGCAGAAGCAGCGGCTCGCCGCCGAGATGAGCGAGACCTATGCCCGCATGATGGAGGTGGATATCCGGCGCATCAGCGTGGCGATCCGCGAACTGGGGGCAGGCGGCGTGTGGCGCGTCGCCGAGGCCGGCGAGGCGCCCGTGCCGGTGGCCGTGATGATGCTCGACATCCGCAAGGGCCGGCCGCCGGAGCAGCGCATGGCGGTGGCCAAGGCGCTGTGCGCGCATTGCGTCGAGATCCTCGGCTTGCGCGAGGACCGGCTCAATGTCGAGTTCACCCAGCATTCCGGCGACGAGATGTACCACCCGGCGCTCGGCGGCTACAGCCCCGAGTGGACGCCCGGCGAGCAGTGAGCCGGTAGGTCGATTCGAGCGACCCGCTCCGCGGCGCGAGGCCGCCGGAGCATCGATGGCGCCGCCCGCCGGGCGGCTTTCATCGACCCTTAAGCCCCCCTTCCAGAAAAGCGTATTGGTCGCGAGCCGCTTTGCGAACAGTATGGCGTGCAAGCCATCGGCCCGGGCGCCACGAACCCGGGCACGCGGGCACAAGCACAACGGACTGGAGACGAGCGCATGGCGGCGATACGCCCACCTTCCCGGGAAGCCCTTTCCGGGATGGGCCCGAGCACGGTTTCGACCGCCCGGCCCCTGGCTTACCGGCGGTCCTGGTGGATCCTCGCCACGGCCGGCATCGCGTACTACATCGACCTGTTCATGCGCTACAACATTCCGACCGTGATCCCGCTGCTGCGCGAGCGGTATCACTGGAATGCGGCGACGGTCGGCTGGATCGACGCGGCCTTCCTGATCGCCTACGCGGCCGGGCAATTGCCGTGGGGGATCGTCAGCGAGCGCTGGCTGGGGGCGCGCTGGACGGTCAGCATCGGCACCGCGATGATCGCCGCGGCGAGCATCGCCTTCGCGGTGCATATCGACAGCGTTGCCTTGGCGATCGTTGCGCGCGCAATGATCGGGTTGGGTGCCGCGGCCGTCTGGGTGCCCGTCAATCCGATGCTGGCCCGCTGGTTCGCGCCGCGCCTGCGCGGCATGCAGACCGGCCTGCTGGCGATGGGCGGCGCGCTCGGCACCGGCGCCGGCGGCGCGCTGATGCCGATCTTCCTGAGCGGCAACGCGGCGATCCTTGGGCTATCGGCCACGCAATCGGGCTTCATCCTGTCGGCGGTGCCGGGGCTGGTCATGATGGCGGTGATCCCGCTGGTGCTGCGTGATCGTCCCGAGGAAGTCGGGCTGGCCTCGCTCGACGCGGCACCGCGATCCGGGCCTTCGTCGACCGAGCCGGGCGCCGCGCGCATCACGTTCCGCCGGATCATGCGCGGCTCGCCCTATCCCTACGTGCTCACGATCTCCTATTCCGGCTTCATCGTCTGCAAGTATTTCGTGTGGACCTGGTTCGCGGCCTTCCTGTCCGCCGGCTATCACGTCGACGTGATCCACGCGGGGCTGCTGTGGGCCTTCATCGCGGCCGTTCCCGCCGCGCTGTGCCAGCCGCTGGCGGGCCTCGCCTCCGACCGCTTCGGCCGCTCGCGAACCTTGCGCGCCTCGCTCTGCGGCGTGGCCGCCTTATGCGGCTTGCTGGCCTTGTGTTCGATCGCGGGGCCGGGCCGGGTGCCCGTCTCGATGGTGATGCTGGTCGCGGTGCTGTTCTCGGTGTTCGTCAACATGTGGGTGCTCGTCTGGCCCTACACGACCACGCTGTTTCCCACCTCGGCCGCCGGGCCGATCGGCGGCTTCATGAATACCGTCGCGCAAGTCGCGGGATCGCTGGCGCCGATCGTCTCCGGCTATTTCATCGACATGACGGGCAGCTACACCAGCGTATTCGTCTGCGGCATCGGCTGTGCCCTGGTCGGCCTGGCCGCGGCGCGCCATCTGCCGAAGGACGCCTGATGCGGCGTCCACGTTAACTTGGGCTTAAGCGCCCGTTCGGCAATCGCGAATTGAGTTCGCCGGCGCGGCGCGTCACGCTCTCGTCATCCGGGAACCGCATCCGCTCCAGCCTCGATGCGCCCGACAACGACCTTCCACTCACGACACCACAGGTTCAGTCCACCATGTCAACACACTGGCCCGAAACCCTTTTCGAGCATTTCAAATCGTCCGACGTGCGCCAGGTCGCCTATGTGCCCGACGCCGGCCACAAGCGGCTGATCGAACTCTGCGAGGCCGACGACGGCATCCACGCGGTATCGCTGACCACCGAGGAAGAAGGCGTGGCGCTGGTGGGCGGCGCCTGGGCCGGCGGCCAGAAGGCGGTGCTGCTGCTGCAGTCGAGCGGCGTGGGCAACTGCATCAACATGCTGTCGCTGCAGCACGAGTGCCGCATGCCGATCCTGATGCTCGTCACCATGCGCGGCGAGTGGGGCGAGTTCAATCCCTGGCAGGTGGCGATGGGCAAGTCGACCCAGGACGCGCTCGAATCGGCAGGCGTCTACGTCTATCGCGCCGACCAGCCCGACGAGGTCGCGCCCACCGTGCAGGCCGCGCTGAACTTCGCCTTCCAGACTTCGCGCATGGTGGCCGTGTTGATCGGCCAGCGCGTGATCGGCACGAAAAACTTCAAAAAGTGAGCAGAACCATGACCCAAACCTCGAAGCCCCTGGATCGCCGTGCCGCGGTCCGGCGCATCCTGCGCGATCGCGCCGATCGCGTGCTGGCCGTGACGAGCCTCGGCAATCCGACTTTCGACGTGGCCGCGGCCGGCGACACCGCGCAGAACTTCTATCTGTGGGGCGCGATGGGCGGCGCGGTCGCCTTCGGGCTGGGCCTCGCGCGCGCGCAACCGTCCAGGCGCGTGATCGTGTTCGTCGGCGACGGCGAGATGATGATGGGGTTGGGCTCGCTCGCGACGGTGGGCGTGGATCATCCGGCCAACCTGTCGATCGTGGTGATCGACAACGGCCATTACGCCGAAACCGGCATGCAGCCGGCGCACGCGGGGCGCGGCGTCGACCTGACGGCGATCGCCCGGGCCGCCTGCATCGCCGAGGCGCGGACCGTCACCACCGAAGGCGAACTCGAGGACGCGGTGGAGAGCCTGCTGAACGGTGCCGGGCCGGTGCTCGCCACGGTCAAGGTCAGCACCGATCCGGCGCCGGTGCAGTTGCCGCCGCGCGATGGTCCTTACCTGCGCAGCCGCTTCCGCGAAGCGCTGCTCGGCGCCGCGGCGCACGCGAGCCAGTAGGGCGCGGCGTCGTTTTTTCCTGCCGCGCGATGCATGCCGTACCTCGGCGTGCATCGCACGGACAAGGGCTCGAAAAAAATCACTTGGCAGCCCTATCTTCGAGGCCGATCGCCGCCGGCCTGCATGGAATCACGCATGTTTCGCCCTTCCGTTTGTTGATAAGATCCGCGGATTCGTTTCGCGCCCGGGAAGGATGAACCATGGCCATGCATTTCGATCTGGTCGATCTGCGCCTGATGAGCAGCATCGCGGAAACCAACAGCCTGACGCGCGGCGCCGAACGTTCCTGCATGTCCGTGCCCGCGGCCAGCACGCGCATCAAGAATCTCGAAGAGAGCATGGGCACCAAGCTGCTGTTCCGCACCAGCCAGGGCGTCACCCTGACGCCGCCGGGGCAGGCCTTTCTCCATCACGCCAGGATGGTGCTGTCGCAGCTCGAGCAATTGCGCGGCGACATGCAGGAATACGCGCGCGGCATCAAGGGGCATATCCGGCTGTTCGCGAACACCACGGCCACCACGGAGTTCCTGCCCGCCGACCTGCGCGATTTCCTGGGCAGCCATCCCGATGTCAGCATCGGCATCAAGGAGCGGCTGAGCCCCGATATCGTGCGGGCCGTCAGCGAGGGATGGGCCGATGTCGGCATCGTGGCCGGCGACGGCCGCGCCGACTCGCTGATGACGCTGCCCTATCGACAGGACAAGCTGATCCTCGCCGTCAATCCCTCGCATCCGCTCGCCGCGCGCGCCTCGATTCCGTTCGCCGACGCGATGGGCTACGACTTCATCGGCATGCCCGAGGCCAGCGCGATCCACGGCTTCCTGAACCGCGTGGCCAGTGAGATGCACAAGAGCCTGCACGTGCGCATCGAGGTCGGCAATTTCGAGGCGCTGTGCCGGATGGTGGAGGCCGATATCGGCATCGGCGTGCTGCCGCTTTCGTCGGCGGTTCGTTATGTGCGCGCCATGGATGTGCGGCTGGTCGAGATCGAGGATGCCTGGTCGATCCGGAACCTGGTGATCTGCTTCCGCAGCCTCGAGCTGCTGCCGTCGTTCACGCGCGATCTCGTCAACCAACTGACGAGCCGCGCCGGTTCCGCGGATGCGCTGCCGCTCGCCTGAGCCTGAGCCGCTTGAACCAGGGGCTTAACGGCTCCTTAAATCCCCGTTTGCAAAGCACGAATTGTCGGCGGCCTTCGGCTGCGTCAGGCTAGCTGGTCTCCATTCCCGGCCTTCCGACATTCATGACCCACACCGAGATCCTCGCCAGCTTCGCCGCCGACCTGCGCTACGAGCAGATTCCCATCGAAGTCATCAGGAAAACCGAGGACCTGTTCCTCGACTGGTACGGTTCCGCGCTGGCGGGCCGCACGGGGCGCCCGGTCGAGGCGATCGAGCGGCTGGCCGCGAGGTTCGGCCCGGCGAGCGGACCCTGCGAGATCCTGCCGTTTCGCCGCTCGAGCAGCGCGCTGTTCGCCGCGCTGGTGAACGCGGCGGCCTCGCACTTCGCCGAACAGGACGACCTGCACAACAGCTCGGTGCTGCATCCGGCCACCGTGGTATTTCCGGCGGCCTGGGCCGCCGCCCAGGAGTTGGGGCGCAGCGGCCGCGAATTCCTGGCCGCCTGCGTGGCGGGTTACGAGGTCGGCATTCGCGTCGGCGAATTCCTCGGGCGCTCGCATTACCGGATCTTCCACACCACCGGCACGGTCGGCACGCTGGCGGCCGCCGCCGCGGTCGGCCATCTGCTCCGGCTCGACGGCGCGCGCATGCTGCATGCGTTCGGCTCGGCCGGCACGCAGGCAGCCGGCTTGTGGGAGTTCCTGAAGGACGCCGCCGATTCGAAGCAGTTGCATACCGCCAAGGCCGCCGTGAATGGCCTGCTGGCCGCCTACCTGGCAGCCGACGGCTTCACGGGTGCCGCGAACATCCTGGAAGGCGAGAAGGGGATGGGCGCGGGCATGTCGGAGCAGACCTTCCCGGCCCAGCTCGTCGATCGCCTGGGAACGCGCTGGGCGCTGGTCGAAACCTCGTTCAAGTTCCATGCCTCGTGCCGCCACACGCATCCCGCGGCGGATGCGCTGCTGCATGTGCTCGACCGGCATGCGCTGCAAGCGGAGGATATCGAGCGCGTGACGACGCACGTGCACCAGGCCGCGATCGACGTGCTGGGCCCGGTGACGCGGCCGCAAACCATCCACCAGGCGAAGTTCTCGATGGGTACCGTGCTGGGGCTGGTTGCGCGCTATCGGCATGCCGGCGTGCACGAATTCGACGAGCATTATCTCGATGCCGATATCGCGCGCTTTCGCGAGCTGGTCCACATGGAACTCGACGCCGAGGTCGATGCCGCCTATCCGTCGCGCTGGATCGGCAAGGTGACCGTCGAGACGCGGGATGGCCGGCGCTTCGAGGGGCGCGTCGACGAGCCGAAGGGCGATCCCGGCAATACCCTGTCGCGCGCGGAACTCGAACACAAGCTGCGCACGCTCGCGAGTTATGGGCAGGCCGCGAGCGAGGCGGAAATCGATGCGTCGATCGCGGCGATCTGGCGTCTCGCCGAGGCGGCTACGGTACCCAGGCTGCTGCCCGAAACGCGCGGATGAGCATGGCATCGCCGGGTCGGCCGGCGATGTGACGGTCTGCTGGCGGGGAGGGGCCGAGCGAAGCGATCCGGTGCTTCGCGCCGACCGAGCCTGCTCGAACTTCAGGCCGTGAGCGGCGCGTTGCCCGCGGCTCGCTGGATGGTCTGCGGTGCCTGGCCGAAGGCGCGCAGGAAGGCCTGGCGCATCCGCTCCCGATCGCCGAAGCCGGTTTCGCGCGCGATGACCTCGATCGGATGGCGGGTGGTTTCCATCATCAGGCGCGCGGCCTCCACGCGCAGCCGCTCGACCGCCTTGGCGGGCGATTGGCCGGTTTCCTCGCGGAACACGCGGCTGAACTGGCGCGGGCTCAAGTGTGCGGCTTCCGCCAGCCGCTCCACGGACAGATCGCTGGCGAGGTTTTCCTGCGCATAGGCGAGCGCCATCTGGACCCGATCGGATCGCGCATCCAGTTCGAGCAGGGCCGAGAACTGCGATTGCCCGCCGCCGCGCCGCTGGTACAGCACCAGCTTGCGGGCCACGCCGCGCGCCGTCTCCAGGCCAAGATCGCTCTCCACGATGGCGAGCGCGAGATCGACGCCCGCGCTCATGCCGGCCGAGGTCCAGATCTGCCCGTCCACCACGAAGATGCGGTCCTCGTCGAGCTGGACCCCTGGATACTGCTTCTTGAAGTTGCGTGCATGGAGCCAGTGCGTGGTCACGCGCTTGCCTTCCAGCAGGCCCGCTTCGGCCAGCACGAAGGCGCCCGTGCAGATCGAGGCCACCCGCCGCGAGTGCTGCGGCGCGCGGCGCGTGTAGTCGAGCAGCGCGGCCGAGGGAAGCCGGCATTCGTTGTCGCCGGCGACGATCAGCGTGTCGTAGCCCTCCTCGGCGAGCGGCTCGCTCTGCACCGAGAAACCCTGCGAGGAGGCCACCAGGCCGCCGTGCTCCGAGACGATGCGGAAGCGATAGACCTCGTCGCCGTGCAGCAGGTTCGCGTACTCGAACACGCTGGCCACGGCGAGCGCCAGCGACTGGAAATTGGGGTAGACGACGAGACCGACGGAATGCATGGCGTTTGACAGGGCGAATGTCCGGATTGATTGAATCTAGCACGATGCGGACATGATCGAGCGGGGTGCCCGTCGCGCTACTTTTCGTCGTTTCCCTTTCGATTCCCTGTCATTCGGCGTTCCTGCCGTCCATGCCGGCCTTCCTGCCAGCCATGTCCTAAATCATTGCATATCCGACATTGAGGATGGGCGCGGTCACGACCAGAATTCCCTTCACGAACCGGCACCCAGCCGGATCACCCCAACGAAAGGAAAAGACATGACTGCCTCGACGAAAGGAATCGCATTGATCACGGGCGCCTCGGCCGGCATCGGCGCCATCTACGCGGACCGCCTGGCCAAGCGCGGCTACGACCTGATCCTGGTGGCGCGCAACCAGGATCGCCTGGACGCCCTCGCCGGCCGCCTGGCGGCCGAAACGGGCCGCTCGGTCACGCCGCTGGCCGCCGACCTCAACGACCGCGCCTCGCTGGCGAAGGTCGAGAGCGTGCTGCGCGAGAACGCCGGCATCACGATGCTGGTGAACAACGCGGGCATCGGCTCGGTCGCCTCGGTCCTGAATGGCGATGTCGACGCCATGGAGGACATGATCAAGCTGAACATCACCGCGCTGACGCGGCTGACCTACGCGGTGGCGCCGGCCTTCGTGGCGCGCGGCGCCGGCACCATCGTCAACATCGGCTCGGTGGTGGGGATTGCCGTGGAAATGCTGAACGGCGTCTACAGCGCATCGAAATCCTATGTGCTGAGCTTCGGCCACGCGCTGCAGCGCGATCTGGCGGGCAAGGGCGTGCGCGTGCAGTCGGTGCTGCCCGCCGCGACCGCGACCGAGTTCTGGGACGTGGCCGGCTACGCGAAGCAGAAGGAAGCGGCCAGCACCATGACCGCCGAGGACCTGGTGGATGCCGCCCTGGTCGGGCTCGACGCGGGCGAACTGGTGACCATCCCGACCCTGCACGACGGCGAGGGCTGGACGCGCTGGGAAGCGGACCGCCGCGCGCTGGCACCGCAGTTCGCCAATGCCCAGGCCGCGCCGCGCTACGTGCTGGACGCCAAGGCCGGTGCCTGAATCGTTGCCCTTTCCTGAAGGATTCCCATCATGAAGAACCTGTTCAAGATCGGTGCCGCCCTGCTGACGGCGGCCACCACCTTCGCCGTTCCCCTTGGCGCTTCCGCGCAGTCGCGCGGCAAGGTGCTGGTGGTGATGTCGAGTGCCCATCAACTCGACCTGCGCGACGGCAAGAAGTACCCGACCGGCTACTACCTCAACGAATTCGTGGTGCCTTACCGCAAGCTGGTGGAGGCGGGCTACGAGCCGGTGATCGCCAATCCGAAGGGCGACATGCCGGCGATGGACGCGAATTCGAACAACAAGATGTTCTTCGGCGACGACGACGCGGCGCGTGCCGATGCGCTGAAGTACGCGCAAGGCATCGCGCAGCTCGAGCACCCGAAGACGCTGGCCTCGGTGGTGGCCGAAGGCACCGGCGGCTATGTCGGGCTGTTCATCCCGGGCGGCCACGCGCCGATGGTGGACCTGCTGGAAGACCGCAACCTCGGCAAGATCCTGCTGGGCTTCCATGACAGCGGCCGCCCCACCGGCATCATCTGCCACGGGCCGATCGTGCTGCTCGCCGCGCTGCGTGATCCGCATGCCTTCGTGCAGTCGATGATCGCCAACGACGGCAAGGCCAATGCCCTGGCGAGCGGCTGGCCGTATGCCGGCTATCGCCTGACGGTGTTCTCGACCGGCGAGGAACAGGCGCTCGAAGGGCCGAACGGGCTGGGCGGCAATGTGCAGTTCTATCCGGTGAATGCCCTGGCCGAAGCCGGCGCGCATGTCGACTCGGTGGCGAACTGGCACAGCAACGTGGTGGTCGATCGCGAACTGATCACGGGGCAGCAGCCGATGTCGGCGCCGGAGTTCGGCGATGTGCTGGTGGAGAAGTTGAACGCGCGGGTGCGCTGAGGGGGGAGGGGAGGGGGCTGGACGGGAGATGTCCGGCTGCCCTCGTGTTTGTGGCGATCGCGATATCACTTTGAGAGATCGACAGCCGCTCGCGGTTTCCCCCGATATCAGATCGGAACGCGAGCCTGATTGCGGTTCTGGACTTCCACTGGAAGGCCGGCGAGCAATCATGAGCCAGCGGCGTCTAGCATTCCCCGGGCAGTCCAAACTATCGCGCCGTCCAGATCTCTTTGAAGCGGGTTACAGGGGGTGTGTGTTTGGCGGCCGGTTAGGGCGAGGCAAACGTGGCTCACCTCATAACGATGCTTATCGCGGGTCCGACTGCGGACGCTGTCCCGAGTGATACCAAATTTTGGTATATGATTGAAACCTCATGAGGAGGTGCACGATGCCGCGGAATACATCGATCTCGCTGGGGGATCACCTGACCCAGTTCGTGGATACCCAGGTCGCGTCCGGGCGCTATGGCTCGGCCAGCGACGTGGTTCGGGCCGGTTTGCGGCTGCTCGAGACGCAGGAAACCGAGCTAAAGGCCTTGCAGGAAGCACTGCGCGCAGGTGAGGCATCCGGCGCGCCGGCGGCCTTCGACGGCAAGGCGTTCCTTGCGCGCATGCGCGTCAAGCATGTGGGCTAAGGCACGGGCGGTGCGACTGACGCCGTTGGCCGAGGCGGATCTCGAGGATATCTGGACCTACACGTTCGAGCAGTGGTCACTCGAGCAGGCCGAGCGCTACGTGGGCGACCTGGTTGAGGCATTCGAGCGCTTGGCACGCGGCGATTGGGTAGGGCGATCTAGCCGCGCGAGCGATGACTATCGGCGTTACCTGGTGGGGTCTCACGTGGTCTTCTATCGGGAAACGCAGGCTACCCTGGACGTGATTCGCGTGCTGCATCAGCGCATGGACGTCGACCGGCATTTGTAGCGGGACACGACCGAGCTTGCGGCTCGCGCTGGCTCGACGAGTCCCATGGGGAAACGGCTGGTCTGAGGAGGCCGAGCGTTCAAGACCTATATCGATCACTCGGGAGAGACCATGCAATGCGATGCATCGGTCGAATTCGAACGACTCCAGGCCGCCGTCGAGGCCTTGGAGGCGGCCAATCCCGTTCAGGTCGTGCAAGTGCTGCTCGGGCCAATCATGACAAATCAAGACGTCATGAATTATATGGAACCCGTTTCCCCTGCGCGCTTCCTCGGCCGATAGGCCGGCTTCACTCGGCGTTGTCGGTCAGCGCCGTCTCCAGGCGATCGAACACACGCTGCGTCGCGGCGCTCGGCGCCTCGAGCGCGAACAGCAGCAGCGAGCGTCCCGTCACCTGGTAGACGTCGCCGCTGCGCAGTTCGGGCAGCGCGTCGCGCACGGGCACATTGGTGTCGAGCAGGCAGGTCCAGTGCTCGCCTTCCGGGATCTCGGGCAGGGTGAAATCCACCACGTCGAAATGCGCGTTGAACACCAGCAGCAAGGTCGCGTCGGACGCCGCCTTCACGATACCGCTGGCCTGCGCGCGCCCGTCGATCACCAGCCCGAAGCAGCGCATCGAGGCATCGTCCCATTGCGCCTGCGTGAGGTCCTCGCCCGCCGGTGAGAGCCAGCGCGCATCCGTCACGTCGAGCGCCGGGTTGTGCTCGCCGGTCAGGAAGCGCCCGCGACGCAGCACCGGCAGGCGCTGGCGCAAGGTGGTCAGCTTGCGCACGAAGTCGGCCAGCGCGCGGCCGTCCTCGTCGATGCCGGGCCAGTCGATCCAGCTGATCTCGTTGTCCTGGCAATAGGCGTTGTTGTTGCCGCGCTGGCTGCGGCCGAACTCGTCGCCGCCCAGCAGCATCGGCGTGCCCTGCGAGAGCAGCAGCGTCGCCAGCATGTTGCGTTTCTGGCGTTCGCGCTGCTCGCGGATGTCCGGATCGTCGCTGGGGCCTTCCACGCCCATGTTCCAGGAGCGGTTGTCCGAGTGGCCGTCGCGGTTGTCCTCGCCGTTGGCCTCGTTGTGCTTGTCGTTGTACGAGACCAGGTCGTTCAGCGTGAAGCCGTCGTGCGCGGCGATGAAGTTCACGCTGGCCCAGGGGCGCCGCCCGCGATGGTTGAACTTGTCGCCGGAGGCAGTGATCCGCCGGGCAAGCTCGGGCGCCATCGCCTCGTCGCCCTTCCAGAAGGCGCGCACCGTGTCGCGGAAGGTGTCGTTCCATTCCGACCAGCCCGGCGGGAACCCGCCCACCTGATAACCGCCGGGCCCGCA
The DNA here is from genome assembly GCF_011753035.1 of Burkholderia sp. Ax-1720. Taxonomy (NCBI): domain Bacteria; kingdom Pseudomonadati; phylum Pseudomonadota; class Betaproteobacteria; order Burkholderiales; family Burkholderiaceae; genus Burkholderia; species Burkholderia sp. Ax-1720. The sequence continues at coordinate 28,036 of NZ_VWWK01000014.1, forward strand.
ATCCCAGGGCTCGGCGATCAGCCGCACGCTGGCGAGCAGCGGATCCTGGCGGCAGGCGTCGAGGAAGCCGCCGCCCTCGTCGAAGCCATGCGGCTCGCGGCCGAGGATGGTGGCGAGATCGAACCGGAAGCCGTCCACCTTCATTTCCGCCACCCAGTAGCGCAGGCTGTCGGTGACCATCTGCAGCACGCGCGGGCAGGACAGGTTGAAGGTGTTCCCGGTGCCGGTGTCGTTGATGTAGTAGCGCGGCTGGTCGGGCATCAGCCGGTAATACGATGCGTTGTCGATCCCCTTGAACGACAGCGTCGGCCCGCGCTCGTTGCCTTCCGCCGTGTGGTTGTACACCACGTCGAGGATCACCTCGAGGCCGGCGTGATGGTAGCGGTCCACCATCTCCTTGAATTCGGCCAGCGAGGCCTGCTTGTCGGCGAAATAGCGCGGGTCGGCGGCGAAGAAACCGATCGTGTTGTAGCCCCAGTAGTTCGTCAGGCCCTTGTCGAGCAGGTGGCTGTCGTTGACGAAGGTGTGGACCGGCAGCAGCTCGACCGTGGTGACGCCGAGCCCCTTCAGGTAGTCGATCACCTGCTCGTGCGCGAAGCCGGCGAAGGTGCCGCGTGCCGCCTCGGGCACCTCCGGGTGCATCTTCGTGAAACCGCGCACGTGCGCCTCGTAGACGATCACGCGATCGGGCGCCAGGCCGTTGCGATCGGGATGGGTCCACGAGAAGGTCGAGTCGACCACCTTGCATTTCGGCACGAAGGGCGCGCTGTCGCGTTCGTCGAAGGACAGGTCGCCGTCGGGCGAATCGAGCGTGTAGCCGAAGATCTCGGGGCACCAGACCAGCTCGCCGACATGCACCTTCGCATACGGATCGAGCAGCAGCTTGTTGGGATTGAAGCGATGGCCGCGCTCGGGTTCGTAGGGGCCGTGCACGCGATAGCCATACACGGCGCCCGGCGCCAGGCCCGGCACGAACACATGGAACACCTCGTCGGTGTATTCGGGCAGCTCGATGCGTTCCAGCTCGGTCTTGCCGTCCTCGTCGAACAGGCAAAGCTCCACCTTGGTGGCGTGGGCGGAGAACAGCGCGAAATTCACGCCTTGCCCGTTCCACGTCGCGCCGAGCGGGAAGGGCTGTCCTTCCTGGATGGCGCGGGCGAAGCGGCCCTCGCGGGAAGCGGGCGGCGTCGCTCGTTCAGCGGTGGTGGACTGCGGGATATCGAAGGCGGTGGACATGGCAAGGCTCCTGAAGGGTGCAGGAGCCGAGCAAAAACCGGGCCGCGAATGGCATCGACGCGATCCTCGCGCCGGGCGGCGCCGGCTTGGCCGATTCCGTCGGCGCGCCGTGTACGAAATACAAGAGCACGGCACCGAACGCGGTGCCGTGCTCGCGGCCCGGGCGCTGCCGCGTCGAGCGGATCAGGCCGTGCCGTGCGCGCCCGGCATGCCGCCGTCGGCCAGCGGGCGTTCGCAAGCCGCGGCCGCGTCGAGCGCCGGCAGGCGCGCCGGGTAGGGATCGTTGCGGCGCTCGGCCCCGTTCGCCTTGCCGGCGGCCGGGCGAGGCCGGATCAGCTCGCTCGCGGTGGGCATCGGCATCATCGTCATCGAGCTGATCGCCAGGATCCGCGCGGCCGCGAGGGTCGGCGCGGCGACCTGGCCCTGGCTGCGGCCCGTTTCCATGTCGACGATGTCGTAGCGCGGCATGTCGCCGAGGTTCGCCACGCTGGCCCGATGCACGATCCAGGTCCGGCCCAGGCATTCGAACGGCCTGGCGATCGATCCCGGGTTGCCCCCGGCGGCCTGACGTTCCGAGGGCGCGCCGCCCAGGACTTGCGCCAGGCCGAACAGGCTGCCTTCACCATGCTTTTCGTTCATATCCGATCCCGAATAAACCGATCCGACAAAGGGCGCTGCGATCTTGCCGAGGTCGCCGCGAAGCGGCAGCCGCTCGGCGCCGATGCCGCATCGGCCGCCGCCGGCCGAGCCTTCGTGTTGAAAATTGTTCATCGCTATTCCGGTTTTTGGCAAAAACTGCAAAGTCATCGCTATCCGCCGCCCGCGTTTTCGTGCGAGCAGCCGGGGGTAACTGGCGGTGTTTCGGTGCATGCCGAAACATAGGATGCGTGATACATGCGAGATCCGTGCCAGGTGGGAAGGGCTTGTCCGGGCGATGCCGATTTCCATCGGGGAGGCGAGGGCAGGGGCGGACGGTTCGCGCGCCCTGGTCCGGCGGGCGCGAAACCCGGTGGCACGACGATTGCTTTAAGTATGCGTCGCCGTTTAACCAACGAGCTCATCATGGCGCCCATCAGAACCATCGACCTACTTTTATTGCGCACCTTGTCGAAGTTTCACCACGCCGAGAAGCAGGCCGCCAGGCTGTTTTCGACGCTCTCGCGGCTGGCCGCCGATCCGGCGCTCGCCACCTGCCTGCAAGCCCGCCGCGAGGCGACGCTGCGGCGCCTGGCGCTCATCGAGATGCTGGCCGCGCAGTGCGCGATCGACTTGAATTCGACCAAATGCCTGGCCATGGAAGGCCTGGCCGAGGAAATCGCGGAGCTGATCGAGGCGGCCCGGCCCGGCGAGGTGCTGGACGCCGGGATGCGCATCATGGCGCGGCGGGTGATGCGCGGCGAGCAGGAAATGCTCGCCGATGCGCGCATGCTGGCCAGCCTGGCGGGCCGCTCGGACGTGCTGCGCTGGCTCGACCAGCCGGGCGAGGGCCAGGGAGAAGGCGAACGGGAGCCGCAAACGGCTGCCGACGGGAAGATCGGCCCGATCGCCGGCGGTCTCGCGGCCCTGGGCGGCGCCCCTGACGACGCGATGGACGATGCCGCCGTCGCGCGGAGGGCGGCACCGATGTCGGATGAAATACCGATGCGGATCCAGTAGCCCGCGAATACGTTTTCGAATAACAACGCGCCCGAAGGGAAACCCGCCCTTATCGCGGTGATTGTTTCGCGGATCGGTCGAGGCCTGTACAGTTCGACCTCTTGTGGGACGACGTGTGCCGGCCGGATCGACCAGTCTGCGCCACGCGGGGACGAAATCGGCTTGAAAGCCGATTCGAATGGGGTGAATCGATGAAAAGGCATACATGACCGACGCTATCGACCAGCGTTCCTTCCGCAGGATCATTCAGCGCAACATCGCGCTCCCGCTCGTGATGGGCCTGGTGAATGTCGCGGTGTTCATCGGCCTGGTGGTGTACCTGGTCTCGACCATGAGCTGGGTGGAGCATTCCGAGCGAGTCATCGGCGACGCCAACGAGATGATGCGGCTGGCCGTCGAGCGCCAGTCGTCGAGCCGGGGCTTTTTCATCACGGGCGACGAGCGCTTCCTGTCCCAGTACGAGGTCGGTGAGCGCCAGTTCCAGGCGGAGCTCGATTCCCTGGTGAAGCTGGTGCAGGACAATCCCCCCCAGGTCGAGACGCTCAAGCGTATCCAGGCGATCCATGCGCTGTGGAACCGCTCGATCGACGAGGTCATCGAGCTGCGGCGCAAGGGCGCCGACTACAGCGGCGCGATCCAGGCGGGCAAGGGGCAGCGCGAATTCGACGAGACGCGCCGCGAATTCACCTCCTTCCTGGACGTCGAGCTGGCCTTGCGCCAGCAGCGCAGCGCCGCCGCGCGCAGCCTGACGGCGGTGGTGGTCGGCACCTTCCTGCTGTTCAGCCTGCTGGTGAGCGGCGTGCTCGCCTGGCGCGGCCGCCGCGAGCTGCTGGAACTCTCCGGCACCTACGACGACGCGCTGCGGCAGGAGCTCGAACATACCGAGGTGCTGAAGCGGCAGGTCTGGGTGCGTTCGGGCCAGCGCCTGCTGGCCGAGAAGATGGTCGGGCAGAGCAGCCTGGCCTCGGTGGGGCAGGCCACGCTCGATTTCCTCGCCAACTATCTCGACGCGCTGGTTTCCGCCCTGTACGTGCGCGATGCCGCGGCCGGCGACCTGCGCCGGGTGGCGACGCACGGCTTCAGCCACGAGCAGGCGAGCGGCGGCAGCTTCCGGGATTCGGAGGGCCTGGTCGGCCAGGCCGCCTCGTCGCGGCGCACGGCCGTGCTGAAGGACATCCCCGCCACCTACCTCACGGTGACGTCCGGGCTGGGCAGCGGGGTGCCGCGCAATCTCGTGGTGCTGCCGGTGGTCAATGACGACGTGGTGAACGGCGTCATCGAGCTGGCCTTCATGCGCGACGTCCAGGACCGCGATCTCGAACTGCTGGAGCTGATCGCGAACAGCGCGGGCGGCTTCATCGCCGCCGCGCAATATCGCGAGCGCCTGCAGGAAACCCTGGCCGAGGCGCAGCAGCTCAACGAGGAAATGCAGGTCCAGCAGGAGGAACTGCGCGTCGCCAACGAGGGGCTGGAGGAACGGGGGCGCGCGCTGATCGATTCGCAGGCGCGGCTGCAATCCCACCAGGCCGAACTCGAGCAGACCAATACGCAGCTCGAGGAATACGCGCAGCGCCTGGAGCGGCAGAAGGCGGAACTGGTGAGCGCCCAGCAATCGCTCTCGGCCAACGCGGCGCGGCTCGAACAGACCAGCCGCTACAAGTCCGAGTTCCTGGCCAACATGTCCCACGAACTGCGCACGCCCTTGAACAGCTCGCTGATCCTGGCCCGCCTGCTGCAGGAAAACCGCGGCGGCAACCTGACCGACGAGCAGGTCCACTACGCGCAGACGATCCACAGCTCGAACAGCGACCTGCTGAACCTGATCAACGACATCCTCGATCTGTCGAAGGTCGAGGCCGGGCACATCGTGATGGAGCCCGAGACGGTCGTGCTGGATACCGTCATGCAGTCGATGCGGGAAATGTTCTCGCCGATCGCCGAGGGCAAGGCGCTGACGCTGAGCGTCACGCGCGCGCCGGGCACGCCCGGCACGATCGTGACCGATCACCAGCGGCTGGTGCAGATCCTGCGCAACCTGCTCTCCAATGCGCTGAAGTTCACCGAGCGCGGCGAGGTCGCCCTGGGCATCTCGGTGGATGGCGCGGGCGAGATCCGCTTCGAGGTTCGCGATTCGGGGATCGGCATCGCCGCGGACAAGCTCGAGATGATCTTCGAGGCGTTCCAGCAGGCCGACGGCTCGACCAGCCGCCATTACGGCGGCAGCGGCCTGGGCCTGTCGATCTCGCGCAAGTTCGCCGAGCTGCTGGGCGGGCGCATCGACGTGGTCAGCGAACCGGGCGCGGGCAGCGTGTTCACGCTGCGCCTGCCGCTGGACCTGGCCATGCCGGCCGCCGCGCTGGACCCGGCGCGCGCCGCGCAGCAGGCCGACGTCGTGGCCGCGCCGCAGGACGCGCGCGAGACGCTGCGCGCCACCGGCGTCGCGCCGGTCGCCGCGAGCCCCGTCGTCCAGCCCAACGCGGGCGGCCAGGGCGCGATGCTCGCGAAGCCCATCGCCGACGATCGCGACAACCGGCATCGCCCTGGGCGCCTGATCCTCGCCATCGAGGACGACCTGGTATTCGCGGGCATCCTGCGCGACCTGGTGCACGAACTCGACTTCGACTTCGTGCACGCGGCCGACGGCAGCTCGGGCGTCGCGCTGGTGCGCGACATGCAGCCCACGGCGGTCCTGCTCGACGTCGGGCTGCCGGATCGCTCCGGGCTCACCGTGCTCGAATGGCTGAAGAGCGATCCGCTCACGCGCCATATCCCGATCCATATCGTGGCCGCCACCGACCATATCGCGAAGGCCCTGCACCTGGGCGCCGCCGGCTACACGCTCAAGCCCGCCGCGCGCGCGACGCTGGAGGACGCGATCCGGCGCCTCGAGGGGCGCCTGCAGCATCGTCTCAAGCGCGTGCTGGTGATCGAGGACGACACGGCGATGCGCGAGGGCATCCGCGACCTGCTCACCAACGAGACCACCGAGATCGTGGCGGTGGACACGCTGGCGAGCGCCGTGGAGAACCTCAGCCTGATCGACTTCGATTGCGTGGTGACGGATCTCGCGCTGCCCGACGGCACCGGTTACGACCTGCTCGAAACGCTGGCGGCCGATCCGGCGCGCGCGCTGTTGCCGGTGATCGTCTACACGGGCCGCGCGCTGTCGGCCGACGAGGAGCACCGCCTGCGGCGCTATTCCAAGTCGATCATCATCAAGGGCGCCCGCTCGCCCGAGCGCCTGCTGGACGAGGTCACGCTGTTCCTGCACAGCGTCGAGTCCACCCTCGCGCCGGAACAGCAGCGCATGCTGCGCACCGTGCGCCAGCGCGACGACATCTTCGAGGGCTGCTCGATCCTGCTGGCGGAAGACGACGCGCGCAACATCTTCGCGCTCTCGCACGTGATCGAGCCGCTCGGCGCCAAGCTGTTCATCGCGCGCAACGGGCGCGAGGTGCTGGAGCTGCTCGAACAGGGGCACAAGATCGACCTGATCCTGATGGACGTGATGATGCCGGAGATGGACGGCCTGGCCGCGACGGCGGCGATCCGGAAGGACGCGCGCTTCATGCGCCTGCCGATCATCGCGCTGACCGCGAAGGCGATGGAGCACGACCGCATCCGCTGCATCGAGGCGGGCGCCGACGACTATATTTCGAAGCCGATCGATATCGACAAGCTGGTGTCGCTGTGTCGTGTCTGGCTGCGGCAGCGCTAGGATGGAGACCGCCGGCATGGAATCGCAATACCGTGACGACGAAGTCGAAGCGCTGCGCATGGATAACTTCGACATCGAGCTCAAGCTGCTGCTCGATGCGATCTACCTGAAATACCAGCACGATTTTCGCCACTACTCGCTGCCCTCGCTGCGCCGGCGCCTGACGCAGGCGCTGGCGGAATTCGGCCATCCGACGCTGTCGCAACTGCAGGACCGCATCCTCCGCCACGAGGACGAGTTCACGCGCCTGTTCCAGTACCTGACGGTGCAGGTCAGCGAGATGTTTCGGGATCCCGCCTATTTCCGGGCGCTGCGCGAGCAGGTGCTGCCGGTGCTCGGCACCTATCCTTCCATCAAGGTGTGGGTGGCGGGGTGCAGCAATGGCGAGGAGCTCTGGTCGCTGAAGATCCTGTTCGACGAGGAGGGGCTGACGGATCGCACGATGTTCTACGCGACCGACATCAATCCCGACGCACTGGCGCGTGCCGAGGCCGGCATCTACGCCGCCGACCGCATTCCGGGCTTCTCGCGGAACTATCTGGAGGCGGGCGGCAAGCGGTCCTTGTCGGATTACTACCATGCCGCTTACGGCGGGGCGCGCATCGCGTCCCGGTTGCGCGAGCGGGTGGTGTTCGCCGACCACAGCCTCGCGACCGACGAGGTGTTTCTCGAGGCGCACCTGGTGTCGTGCCGCAACGTGCTGATCTACTTCGAGCGCGAGCTGCAGGATCGGGCGCTGGCCCTGTTCGAGCGCAGCCTGGTGCGGCGCGGTTTCCTCGGCCTGGGGATCAAGGAGAGCCTGCGTTTCTCGGGCCAGCATCCGGCCTTCGAGGATTTCCGCGGGCGTGAACGCATCTACCGGAAACGCTGACGGCCATGTCGCTATCTGCTTCGTCTCCACCCGGCGCGCTGCCTGCTCCCGCCCGGCCGCCCTACGAGGCGGTCGCGATCGGCGCGTCGGCCGGCGGCATCGAAGTGCTGGCCGTCCTGCTCGGCGCGCTGCCCGCCGCGTTTCCCGCGATCGTGATGGTGGTGGTGCACCTGCCCACCGATGCGCCGAGCCATCTGGCCCAGGCGCTCGCGCGGTATTGCCTGCTTCCCGTGCAGGAGCCCGATGCCGGCGAGCCGCTGGCTGCCGGTCACGTTTACGTGGCGCCGCCCGATTATCATCTGCTGGTCGCCGACGACCTGACGGTGGCCCTGTCGGTGGATGCCCGCGTGGCCTTTTCCCGTCCCTCGATCGACGTGCTGTTCGAATCGGCGGCCCGTCGCTTTCGCCGCCGCTTGCTGGGCGTGCTGTTGTCGGGTGCCAACGACGACGGCGCGGCGGGGCTGGCCCGCATCCGTGCCGCGGGCGGCACCGCCTGGGTGCAGGACCCGGCCACGGCCGAAGCGTCCACCATGCCGCTGGCGGCCATCGCGCGCGGCGCGGCGGATGAGATTCTTTCTCCGCTCACCATGGCCGGCCGGCTGGCCGCCTTTTCCGCTTACTCCTGATGCAGACCATGGCTTCTGTCAACATTCTCATCGTCGACGATATCGCCCACAACATCACGGCCTTGCAGGCATTGCTGGCCCGGGATGGCGTCAACCTGCTGGTGGCGCAATCGGGAACCGCGGCGCTGGAGCTGTTGCTGGTGCACGAGGTGGCGCTGGCGCTGCTGGACGTCAACATGCCCGACATGAACGGCTTCGAGCTCGCCTCGCTGATGCGCGGCAGCTCGCGCACCGCCCATGTGCCGATCATCTTCCTGACCGCCACCACCGAGGAAGCCTCGCGCACCTTCCGCGGCTACGAGGCGGGCGCGGTGGACTTCCTCTACAAGCCCGTCAATCCGCGGATCCTGCAGGCGAAGGTGGATGTGTTCGTGCAGCTCGAGCGCCACAAGCGGCTGCTGGCCGAGGAGTTGCAGACTTCGCGCGCGCTGCTCGCGGCCAACGAGATGCTGATGGCGGTGCTCGGGCACGACCTGCGCACGCCGCTCGGCGCGGTGCTGTCCTCGGCGGAGTACCTGCTGCGCGAGCCGAACGGCCCGCAGACGGTGAAGGTGGCGAACCGGATCAAGAGCAGTTCCCAGCGCATGGCGCGAATGGTCCATCAGCTGCTGAATCTCGCGCGCCTGCAGGGCGGCAGGCTTCAGTTGCAGCGCGAGGCGGTGCAGCTCGGCACGCTGTGCCGCTCGATCGCGGACGAGTTCCGCGGCGGCGACGGCGGCGGCCGTGTCGAGATCGTCGAGCGCGGCGACGGCGCCGGCAACTGGGATGGCGACCTGCTATGGCAGGCGATTTCGAATCTCGTCAGCAATGCCTTGCAGCATGGCGAGCCGGACAGCGTGGTGACGGTGGAGGTGGATGGCGAGGCGGCGAACCGGGTGTCGATCAAGGTCCGCAATCGTGGCGTGATCGACGAGAGCCTCGTCCCGCATCTGTTCGAGGCCTTCGGGCCCGGCGCGGCCGACACGCCGCGCCGCGCCGGCTTGGGGCTCGGCCTGCACATCGTCGAGAAGATCGCCCAGATGCATCGCGGCACGGTGAAGGTCGTGACGGACGAGGCGGATCACACCAGCTTCCGTATCGAGCTGCCGCGCGCGGACGAACGCGACGAGACGGCATCGCGCGGGTAAGCCGATGGATTGATGGACGTGACGCAAGCTAGACAGATCATGAACAGTGCGATGAAACAGATATCCGGTTCGACGGTGGACTGGCAAAGCGGATGGATCGGCGAGACCGAGGACCATGCGATCTGCCTGCTGTCGCCCGAGGGGCGCATCCTGACCTGGAATCGCGGCGCCGAGCGCGCCTGCGGCTACCAGGGCACGGAAATCATCGGCCAGGATTTCTCCTCGTTCTATCCGGAGAAGGCCTGCGCCGCCGGCGCGCCGGCCGAGGCGCTGGCCGCCGCGGCCGAGCATGGCCGCCATGCCGAACAGGGATGGCGGGTGCGCAAGGGCGGCGCGCCGTTCTGGGCCGATGCCGTGGTGACGGCCCTGCGCAGTCCCGACAATGTGCTGCTCGGCTTCGTCAAGGTGCTGAGCGACGTCAGCAGCAGGAAGACCGCCCATGACGCGGCGCTGGAAAACGAACGCCAGTTCCGCATCCTGGTGCAGGGCGTGGTGGACTACGCGATCTTCATGCTGTCGCCGGATGGGCATGTGGTCAGCTGGAACCCGGGTGCCGAGCGCATCAAGGGTTACGCGTCCGGGCAGATCATCGGCTCGCATTTCTCGCGCTTCTACACCGAGGAGGACGTGGCCGCCGGCGTTCCCGAGAATGCGCTGGAAACGGCACGCCGGAACGGGCGCTTCGAGGCCGAGGGCTGGCGGGTCCGGCAGGACGGCAGCCGCTTCTTCGCGCATGTGGTGATCGACGCGATCCGGCACGAGGGCGAACTCGCCGGCTTCGCTAAGGTGACGCGCGACATCACCGAACGCCAGCAGGCGGCCGAACAACTGGAGCAGGCGCGCGTGGCGCTGTTCCAGGCGCAGAAGATGGAAGCGCTGGGGCGGCTCACCGGCGGGGTCGCCCATGATTTCAACAACGTGCTGCAGGTGCTGCGCGGCAACCTGGATCTGCTGATTAGCCGCCACGAAAGCGACCCCTGGACCATCGAGCGCCTGCAGAAGGCGATCGACGCGACCGAGCGCGGCTCCCGGCTGGCCACGCACCTGCTGGCCTTCGGGCGGCAGCAGGCGCTGCAGCCGGTGGTCGTGAACCTGGAGCGGCAACTGCGCGACATGGACGACCTGCTCAGGCGCACGCTCGGCCAGTCGATCGACATCGAGACGCTGGTGGCGCCGGGGCTCTGGCACACCATGATCGACCCGCATCAGTTCGAGAACGCCGTGCTCAATCTCGCGGTGAATGCCCGCGAGGCGATGCCCGAAGGCGGGAAGCTGACGCTCGAGCTGGAGAACGAGGCGCTCGACGAGCGTTACGTGGCCGCCGAATCGGACGTGCCGCCGGGGCAGTACGTGATGCTGGCCGTCACCGACAACGGCGTGGGCATGCCCGCCGAGATCCTGGCCCGCGCCTTCGACCCGTTCTTCAGCACCAAGTCGGAAGGCGCCGGCACGGGGCTCGGCCTGAGCATGGCCTATGGCTTCGTCAAGCAGAGCGGCGGCCATATCCGCATCTACAGCGAGGTGGGCTACGGCACCACGGTGAAGGCCTATTTCCCGAGGTCGGCCGGGTCGCCCGTCGGCGCGGCGCGCGCGAGGCCCGGCGCGGTTCATCAGGGCAGCGAGACGGTGCTGGTGGTGGAGGACGATCCTTCCGTGCAGTCGACCGTGATCGACACGCTGACGGGCCTGGGCTACGACGTGCTGAAGGCCAACGACGCGCTGCAGGCGCTGGCCGTGATCCGCAGCGGCGCGCATATCGACCTGCTGTTTACCGACGTGGTGATGCCCGGGCCCTTGCGCAGCCCGGAGATGGCGCGCCAGGCCAAGCAGTTGCTGCCGAACCTGAAGATCCTGTTCACCTCGGGCTACACGCGCAATGCGATCGTCCACGGCGGGCGGCTCGACCCCGGCGTGGAGCTGCTGAGCAAGCCCTATAGCCGCCAGCAACTCGCCACCAAGCTGCGCCAGATGCTCGCCGCGAGCGGCGAGCCGCCCGTGTTGGCCACCGTGGCCGCCGTGGCCGGCGAGGCGGCGCCGAGCAGCCCGCCGCCGCAGGATGCGCCGGCATGCGGCGAGGCCGTGGGCCGGCGGGTGCTGGTGGTGGATGACGACGTGGATTCGCTGGAGGCGACGGCGATGCTGCTGGAAATGGGCGGCCACGTCGTGCTGCGCGCGGAGGATTCGCGCCGGGCCCTGGCGGTGCTGGACAGCGAGGCTTGCGACATTCTCCTGACGGACCTGGCCTTGCCGGACGTCGACGGCATGGAGCTGGCGCGGCAGGCGGTGTTTGCGCATCCGCACCTGCGCGTGATCTTCGCGTCCGGGCACGTGGTCTCCAAGGCGGTGGACCTGGGCTTCGCCTGGACCGCGTTGCAAAAACCCTTCGACGCGGATCAGCTGTTCGGCGCCGTGCAGAAGATATCGCGGGCGCAGCCGACGGCGTGATCCGGCGCGCCGTGCGAGCGTGCGTTCAGGCCATCTGGTCGCCGCTCGCCACGTCCTCCTCGAACAGCGCGAGCCGGTTGTAGAGCGTCTTGAGGCTGATGTCGAGCACCTCGGCGGCGTGGGTCTTCACGCCGCCGCATTTGGCGAGCGTGCCGAGGATCATCTGGCGATCGAGTTCGTCCAGCGGGGCGCCCAGCTCGACCGATATCGAGTCGCCGAACTCGGCTTCGTTGCCGGCCACCTCGACCGTGATCGGCGGCGGCAGCGTCTCGATCAGCTCGCCGTCGCTGAAGATGCGGGCGCGCTGCACGAAGTTGCGCAGCTCGCGCACATTGCCCGGCCATTTGACATTGGCGAGCGCGGCCAGGGCGGCGGGGGCGAAACGCATCTCGCTGCCGGCCTGCTCGTTCAGTTGCTCGAGAAACGCGCGGGCCAGCATGGCGATGTCGTCGCCGCGCTCGCGCAGCGGCGGCAAGGTGATGGGGAACACGTTCACGCGGTGATAGAGATCGGCGCGCAGCCTGCCGTTGGCGATCGCGGCCTCGGGGTCGAGGTTGGTGGCCGCCACGATGCGCACGTCCACGTCGAACTCCTTCAAGCCGCCGAGCCGCGTCACGCGCCCGGTTTCCAGCACGCGCAGCAGCTTGACCTGCGATTCCATCGGCATCTCGGTGATTTCATCGAGGAACAGCGTGCCGCCGTGGGCGCGTTCGAAGAAGCCCTTGTGCTGACGATCGGCGCCCGTGAAGCTGCCGCGGTCGTGGCCGAACATCTCGCTCTCCACCAGGTTCGCGGCGATCGCCCCGCAGTTGATGGCGAGAAACGGGCCGGTGCGGCGCAGGCTCAGGTCGTGGATGGTGCCCGCGGCGAGTTCCTTGCCCGTGCCCGATTCGCCCTTGAGCAGCACCGAGGCGCTGGTCCTGGCGACGCGGTTGATCGCGTCGTACAAGGTCTGCATGGGCGGCGAGGTGCCGAGCATGCGCCCGAAGCGGCCGAGCTGCTGGAGCTCCTGGCGCAGCGAGTCGATCTCCGCGCGCAGGGCGCTCACGCGCGGCAGCCGCGAGAAGATGCGCGTGAGCCGCTGCATGTTGACCGGCTTGACGAGGTAGTCGCTCGCGCCGCGGCGCAGCGCGTCGATCGCGGTTTCCAGGCTCGCATGGCCCGTCATCAGGACCATCTCGCAGTGCGTGCCCTTCGGGAGATCCTTGAACAGATCCATGCCGTTGCCGTCGGGAAGCATCAGGTCGCACAGGATCAGGTCGGGGGGATTGCCCGCGATCAGGCGGCGGGCTTCCGCGAGCGTCGCCGTGGTTTCGCAGCGCAATTGCTGCGATTGCGCCAGGGCGGCGAGCATGTCGCGGGAATCCGCGTCGTCTTCGACAACCAGTACGTAGGACACGAATACTCCAGGGGTGGATCGAATAGGCCGTGGCGCAGGCCGGGTTGTGCTGCGGGTGGCGATATGCCGGAACTCGCGGTGTGGCTGTTAAAACTTCGATGCTGGATCGAGAGGCGCGAGGGTATCGGAGGCACACCGATTCCCGAGCATGTAAAAAGCGCGCAATCATACAGCGCGCTTGTAATCCGTTCCGCCTCGATGCCGTTTCCACGGCTGCGCGGCGGGCCGGCACCTGCACCCCCGCGCTTGGGCGGACGATTCAAGCAAGAGCCGGGCCTGCCGCGCGTCGGTCGCCGGATCGGCGAGACCGTCACGCGCTGCCGATATAATGGGCGCGCCTTTCAACCATGGGATATCGAATGAAATCACTGATCGCTTTGCTCGCTGCATCGTCCTTCGCCGTGTCCGCGTTTGCCGCCAACGTCGTCGAGAAGCTGCCCTCGGGCGTGGTCGTCGAAACCCTCAAGGCGGGCACCGGCGCGCAGCCGACCGCCAGCGACGTGGTGCGCGTCAACTACGTCGGCACGCTCGCCAACGGCACGGAGTTCGACAACTCGGCCAAGCACGGCGGCCCGGCAACCTTCCCGCTCGGCGGCGTGATCCCGTGCTGGACGCAAGGCGTGCAGAAGATGAAGGTGGGCGGCAAGGCCAAGCTGACCTGCCCGGCGGCAACGGCTTATGGCGATCGCAGTGTTGGGGTGATTCCGCCGAATAGCCAGCTGACGTTCGAGGTGGAGCTGCTGGGGATTGGGCAGTAACGCTCGCTCAGTCACTCACTCAGGATATGTGTGCAGGAGCCCGGCCTTGGCCGGGCTTTTTTGTGTCTGGGGATGCTGGGTGGTGGGCTGGGTAGTCCAATCGATGGCGTAATGAGCTACCAATGCATGTGGTTGTTATTCTGAGCAATGGCAGCAACCGGCCACTTTCTGCCGCTTACCATAAGGATAGAGCGGCCACCCGAACGGCGGCTTCTCTCTGGAAGCCGCCGGGTCCTCAACGCGCAGGTACAGGTTCAGACGTGAGGCGCCCAGAGGGCTGCCTCGGCGCTTCTATAGGCACTTGCGCCACCATTTGAAAAATCGAGCAGTCCTTTTGCCTCATAGAAAGATACAAAACTACTTTAAAGATTGTCCGGCGATGGCCGTTAAGACGCATGCGAATGGATTGACCAAGGTGGGCTCCGCTTGGTGCCGGTCCTGTGCTGCATCAGATCGGGCCGGTTTCTTGAGATGCGTCTATGACTCAACCGTCCGTTCGGGCAGGACGAAACAGAACGTGGATCGTCGGCCTCTACAATATCGAGGCAAATTCCAGGTGGCCGCAGACCCGGCGTCGGACCGACCTGTCTATGCGCGCCCTAAGCCTTCTTAAGAGAACAAACGCATGTACAGCAAACAAGCCACCGCTCTACAAAGCTCGAAAGGGGGGGCGTCGGACGCACGAGATGATGTACTTCGACTCATGCCGCCACTGGCGGACCAGATCGTCGAAAAGGCGATCGACAACATGACGCGCAAGCTAGTGGCCGGTTATCGAAACAAAAAAAGGCGAAGCCCAACTCGAAGCATACGGACCATATCGCAGAAACAAAAGAAGCGCTGGCCGCCGTCTCTGCCGAAAGCGTCATGGCTGTCGCCAATCGCGGCCAGTCGTGGAAGGAGATGATCGCGAAAAGCATGAGCGCCGGCATCTCGTCGCTCGCGACAATTCAGTTCGATGGTGAGTTTAAGGTCAAGGGTGGACAACGACCCGATGACTTCAACAGCACCATGCCCAACTCGCCAGGCGTGTACGTGGTGTATGACGATAGAACTGGTAAGCCCGTGTACGTCGGCGATAGTGGGGATATGCGCAGCCGTTGGTACGCTGGGCATTTCAACGAATATCAGCAGGGACAACGCGAAGGTCAAGATCGTTATAAGCTGGCGGACGTGATGGAAAGTGGCTGCACCGTCAAGTACATCCGCATGGAGTCGAAGGAAACCGCTGCGGCGCTCGAGGCGCACTTGATTAGCGAGAATTTCAGTCACTTCAATGGTGTGAGCAAGACCTCGAAGAAGTTGACCGAAGCAGAGCAGCAAGCGCGCGATGCTGCGCTCGAAGAAGGTATGCTCCTCAACAAACGCGAGGAACTTTCGACTGAGCAGGGGTCACGCAGCAATCGGGAAGCTAAAAAGTTGAAGAACGCCTCGGGCGGCACAGCGGCGCTCGTCGCGGGGGCCGCTGCCGAGGCAATGGCGAATGTTGGATACGACGTGATCGAGCGCCTCACCACCACGATCATCAAAGTTGTGAAGAATGAGCTGGTCGATGTTTTTCGTGGAGGAAGGACCAGACTGTCGAAGCGGCTGGAGCGCATGCTCCGCGCGGTGCTGGATGTTCTCGTGGGCGTGCTACAAGCTCCGTTGCAACTGCTGCGCGGCATCGTCGAGTTCGTTGTTAACGCGCTGTCAAAGGCAATCGGTCAGATCTACAATCTGGCACGCAACCTGTTCGATCTCGCGAATGGCGCGTGGAACCTGTACAAGGGCGCGCAGAGCATGTCACGCGAGGATCTAGTGCGCAAGATCAGCGAGACGGTCATTGTCAGCGGCACATTGGTTCTGTGGGATGCGTTGGACCCGGTCATCGAATCAAACCTGGCCGTTCTAGGGCCGTTCGCTCCTTATGTGTCGTCGGCCATAGTAGCGTTGGGATTCGGTCTCTCCAGCTTTGGGCTGCAAAAGGTCGTGACATACATCATCGACACGATCATCGCATTCAAGCAAGGTTTCCTAGAAACATTGGACGCCGCGCGAGCCACGAGCGAGCAATTGATCCGCGTAGCAGAGCAGGACTTGCAGATGTTGGCGGATCTACGCGAGTTCGCGAAAGTTTCCATGCAGACTATGGAACGACTTAGCACCCATACGAAAACGCTTTCGCAGCATCAGGCGATCGAATCGTTCGACATCTCCCCGCTGCTGCCGAAACGCGCTTGATCCCCAACACTGCCATGAATTTTTTTATCAGTCGCCTCATTCCTACATCTACGATCGTGTCCAACGCCCTCAGCGCCAGTTCATCTATGCCGCATCCTGATCCGGCGCAAAATGGACAAGCGACGCAAAGTGAGCTCCTGCTGCCGCAAACCGACGAACAGAAACTCAAGCACCTTTTTGCGGAGCTTGAGAGTGCCTTGAAATCTCTGGATAAGGCCGAGGCTCAGAGTAGAGCGGCCAGAGAGAAACTCAAAGGGTTGCAGGACACACTGGATGATCGAAGCACGTGGGACGCCTTCAAAGGCGCGTTCAACGGGCAGACCGACAAGGAACTGGCCGAAAATATTCAGGTACTTGGGCAGAGCATGGAACTTACGCAGAAGGTCGTGCGCGTCATGCTCAAGGTGCAGACGCAAAAAGGCCGCCTGTTGAACGCCTTCAATGACGCGCTCGTGGACAAGATCACGAAAATTCAAGCAGATACTCACACGCTTGACGGAAATCAGCGTGCCGCCGCGCTTACTTTTTTGGGTGAGCTGCAACAGCAGGTACAGGAGCAGATTCGCCGGCAGAACTTAATCGAACAGCACGACGATACACTTCAAGATCTGATTCAATGGCAGTTTGAAAAACGTAATGAGGATGCGGCTCTGACAGAGCTACTCGAACAACAACAGACCAGGCGCGAGCGGTGGCAAGATCAGAAAGATACACTCGATGCCCGTACCGAACACCAGCTTCAAACCCTAGAGAGCGAAACAGCAACATTGAAGCAGGCAGTAATAGATCTCGATCAATGGCGTCAAGCCCGATACAAAGCGGACGATGATCTGAGTACACATATAGCCGAGGCCAAGCAACAATCCACTCAGCAGCTTACGCGAATTTCGGACTCCATCGCGACGATTGCGGCAACCCAGTCCACGCAGGAGCGCCTTGCACTGGCGATCCATGAGCGCGTCGATGACCTTCAGACGCGCGTAACCACATTGGAGCGCGTGCAGGCACAAAGAAAGTCGCTTCCCGCCGTGCTAATGCATCATGGCATGTCGCTGTTGGCACTGGGCGTGGCTGTAGCCGCGTTGATTAAATCACTGTGTGTCTGAAGGAAATGCGAGTTAGCCTGCAGCGTGACTCGCACACGCGACCTCGGATTGAGAGTCCGCTGAGCCGTCGTACCATTTAATCAATGGACCGAGTGAGCGTTGACAAGTTGATCACTTACATCACTGTGTGGCCCGCCAGCAGTTGATCATATGGTGCGCACGGTACTGCGAACGGCTGCAGCCGGCCACTTTCCGCCGTTCAGGATCGCCGACACACGGTCATTCAAGCGGCTGCTCCACTCAAGCAGCGGACGTTCATGCTCGAAACACTCGGGCTGATCGTCCGCCTCTGTGATCGTTAGCGCGGCCAATGGCTAACGGCGGCTAGCGCGTCACACTCTTGTCGACGACATTGCCCCACTTCTGATTCATTGCTGCAAAAACTAACTCGAAGTGATTGTCGGGGAATTTGGCAATTTCGCCGAATTGATGGGTCGCGTCCATCAGTACAAGCAGCGCGGTGGAGACGACCGACTGTACAAACTCGGGCAAATCGTCCTGCTTGTAGACCATGCTCTTTTCGCCCTGATGGCGCAGTGCCAAGACCGCCAAATCGTTATGAGAGAAAGCGCACAGCATCGAATACGGCCCAATCAAATGCCATAAACCTGCGGTTCCAAGGTCGTCGCTGATTTTTTTCGGCTTGCGCCCCGTTGCACGCAATTTTTCGCACTCGCTATCGCAAATTTCGTAGCTTTTTTTTATTGGATCTTTCAGATGATCAGGAATATTCGGGTCAGCCAGTATTCCTTCGTAGACGCGCCGTTCGCCTCTCAATTTCTCGTACTTCATTTGATCGGCGTAGCCGACATCCGACTCAAGCATCTTCATCGCTACAAGTGCCTCGATCATCGACCGGACATGCGTAGCGGAATGCGTACTCATATGGGCATTCGCGAGTTGCAATGTCGCTTCGAATTGCTCTGCGATCGTCAGTACCAGGCTGACCCGCAAACGGTCCGGCCCACCTCTCGGTGGACGCGAGCGAACAATGACGCTTCGAAGATCGTCAAGAATTTGCCCCGACGTGTTGAGAAGTTGCGCGACCGTTATTGTGTTCATCGTCTCTAGCCTTCGGGAGGTCAATCTTTTGCCAATCTCTTGCCGGACATATAAGCGTCGAAACTTTCGATTTGCTCGTCGTCAGGGGGATCGGCCGTGAAGTCAAAATGACGAATACTGTCCGCAATGTCGCGGCGGCTAACATAGCCCATGCTGTATTTTCCATTCTCTAACTCAAAATCCAGAGAACCGCACCAGTTGTTGATGCGCCCATAACCCGGCATAAGCGCTGCCTGCTTGGGATTGCCGCTGACTTCGTGTTTCGCAAGCGACACGCGAACCCACTCCAGACGTGTGAACGGGATGTAGGTATGTCGGCGTTGCTTATCAAGTTCCTCCACGATCGCTTCGTCATTCAGCACCCGCTCGATCTGCTCGATCCTGATTCTTAGTCCCAAATGCGAGCCCGCCTTGTCCCGCTCTCTCAGCGACGCCAATTTCTGTTTAAGCCCGTGGTTTCTTTGCCACGTGATGATTTCATGCGCACGCTGTCTCCAAGTTCGCAACAATTCATAAGCCGCGAAAATCCACATCTGCGACTGTGCGAGCAAAAAATGCGTGTCAGCCGGTGTGGAGTCTGTCTCGAACAGTTCTCGCAACACCTTGTATTCCAGTGACATAAGAAACTGATCGACAAGGTTTAGGTTTTGCGCCTGAGAACGCAGATACATATCGTCGGAGAAAAAAACAAGGTTCGACAGCGATTGGTAGAGCGCCATATTGTTGATTGACTCCGGAGGATCGTATCGCGGGCCTTCGTCGTGTTCCTCGAAATCCTCGTCCATGTTCGATCCTCCGTGAATCGTCGAAACAGGCGTACTCGCTGCCGTCCAATTTTATCGCGTGGCGTCATTTCTGGACATACAAGGCCGTTCCGATTCGCGAAGCGTCCATATGGACGCTGAAACCCGAACGATAACTGAAGCCGCTGAGTCGTCGGCCGATTCGATGGGTGCGAGCGGCGGGTGCAGTTTGGAATCGGTCATTGCGGCGGAGGGTGTCCGAACGACGGTAGCGGGTCGAAAGCAGCCCGTCACAACTGGCTGCTTTCGACCTTGAAACCCTACCCGATCCAAGACGCATGCAGCCCGCTACCCACCCTCACTTCGGCAAGAGCCCGCACGCACGGTAACCATCGATCAACGCGTCGAACAATGGCAGGTCCGAACGACCGCGCGCGACCAGTTGCGCACCGGCCACCGCGGCAAAGATCGCGCGCGCCTGCCGTTTTGCTTCTCGTGGACCCACCAAGTCCGCATCCAGAAGGGCCTTTTCCAGCCATTCGATGTTGACGTCCGCGAACGCCTGGGCTTCCTTCTTCACGATGTCGGGCAGGTCGTCGTACTCGGCGGTCATGAAGCTCGCCAGACACATGCGGTTGCCGTTCTCGAGCGACTTGCGAAACGTCTCGGCGGGATACCTGCGCAGCCGTTCGAGCGGGTCTTTCGCCTCGCTCCAGAGCGTGTCGAGCGTCACGGCCGCGTCTTCCCGGTAGCGCCGTGCCACCGCGGCCGCTAGTTCGGCCTTGCCCGGGAAATGATGGTAGAGGCTCGCCGCCTTGATCCCGACCTCTTCGGCCAGATTGCGGATGTTCAGGCCGCCGTAGCCGTGTGCCTGCGCCATCCTGGTAGCGGTCACCAGGATCTTCTCGCTGGAATTCACGCCTGCCTGGCTTTTCATGGACTCGCCGATAAAAGGTGTTGACGAGCCGCAGTATAGCTTCTAGCATTGAATCTAACAAACGTTAGGTAGCTTTGTTGCCTGGCTCGATCCTGCTGTCATCGATTTCCGTCGAAGGCACACCGTAACGTCCGAGATCTTTCGTCTGATGTGACCTGTCCACTGCCTGCAATCAGGTGCGAGGGCTGCGGGAAACCATCGCGGAGCCCTTGATGACATCACCTTTTTACCTTGGGGTTGTTTAGACATGTCCCATCTATTCGACATCGGGCGCCGCCGCCTGTTGAACAGCACGTCGGCCCTGGCCGCATTGAGCCTGCTCGATCTGGCCGGCGCGGCCTCGGCGCGGGCCGCGTCGCGTTACACCACCTCGCCGCGAACGGCGACGCCGGCCGCGTCGGCCTCGTTTGGCCCGATCCGCCAGATCGACGCCGGCCGGCTCAACATCGGTTACGCCGAAGCGGGCCCGGAAAACGGCCCCGTCGTGATCCTTCTGCATGGATGGCCGCACGACATCCACAGTTTCAGCGAGGTGGCGCCGATCCTGGCTGCCGCCGGCCACCGAGTGATCGTGCCGTATCTCAGGGGATACGGATCGACCCGCATCGTCTCCGCGGACACGCCGCGCAACGGCCAGCAGGCGGTGTTCGCCGCCGATGTCATTTCGCTGATGGAAGCGCTGAGGATTGAGCGCGCGGTGCTCGCTGGCTTCGATTGGGGCGGGCGCGCGGCGAACATCATCGCCGCGGTTTGGCCCGAGCGTTGCCGAGCGCTGGTGTCGGCTAGCGGTTACCTGATCGGCAGCCAGCAGGCCAATCGCAAGCCTCTGCCGCCGCAAGCCGAACTGCAGGCCTGGTTCCAGTATTACTTCGCCACCGAACGTGGTGCCGAAGGTTACGCCGAGCATCGCGACGAATTCAACAAGCTGGTCTGGCGCAACGCCTCGCCTCGGTTCAGGTTCGACGACGCGACGTTCCTGAGGACGGCGCAGGCCTTCGACAATCCCGACCATGTCTCGATCGTCATCCACAACTATCGTTGGCGGCTGGGATTGGTCCAGGGCGAATCGCAGTTCGACGACTTGGAACGACGGCTGGCCCTGGCGCCGACGATCGCGGTGCCCACCATCACGCTGGAAGGCGACGCGAACGGCGCGCCGCATCAGCCGCCGGCCGCCTATGCGAAGCAGTTCACGGGTAAGTACCAGCACCGTGACGTCACCGGCGGCATCGGCCACAACCTGCCGCAGGAAGCGCCCGGGGCATTTGCCGATGCGGTCCTGCAGGTCGTGAAGCTCTAGCCTGCCAGGCCGCGACTGGCCGTGCTCATCGGCTGCCGTCGCCCGGCGACGTGGTTACCACGCCGGCGCGTGCGAAGCCGGCCGCTGGCGTTGCCGAGATTCCCCAGTCGCGATCCTGGGCCGCCGTCCGCACGAACCACCGCAATCGCTCGCACCCTTGCCTTGTCCCCAAGCTTGACGGCCGTCCCTGGACGGTCTTTTTCCGGAGTCAGCAACATGTCCCAGCCAGTACCGCGTCGCGCCTTGATCGTCATCGACGTGCAGAACGAATACATTGACGGCAATTTCCTGATTGAATATCCGCCGGTTTCGTCGTCCTTGCCGAAGATCGCTCAGGCGATCGACGCCGCCAATGCGCACCAGATCCCGGTCGTGCTGATACAGCACGTGCTACCCGCCGATGCGCCGATTTTCGCGGCGGGCAGCGCCGGTGCGCAGTTGCACCCGGTGGTCGCCGAGCGCCGCCACGATCGCGTCGTGACCAAGGTGCTGCCGAGCGCATTTTCCGGTGCCGGTTTCGAGGACTGGCTGAAGGAACGCGAGATCGATACCTTGACGGTGATCGGCTACATGACGCAGAACTGCAACGACGCTACCATGCGCGACGCCATGCACAAGGGTTACCGAGTCGAGTTCCTGCCCGATGCGGCCGGCTCGCTGTCGTACCGGAACAAGGCAGGCCACGCGAGCGCGGAGGAGATGCATCGGATCATCACCGTCATCATGGAGTCTACCTACGCGGCCACCATGTCGACCGACGAGTGGGTGGAAAACCTGAAGCACCCGACGCCCGTCGCGAGCGACAACATCTACTACTCCAACCTCCGCGCGCACGGAAAGATGTAAAGCAGGCGTGCGCCACAAGGCGGGCTGCGATTGCGCGGCCTGCCTCACGCTTTTCAGCGGGGGTAGCGGTATTCAGGTCGAGACATTTCGCCAGTCGCTCGACAGCAGCAATCATCTGTGTCCCGCACGCTTCACGACCACTGAGTGCGACGACCTGCCCGACATATCCGGTTTCCTCGGCAACGTTCCGAGCGAATGAGTCGGGCCTCGATTTTCATCTGTATTCCTACTGAAATATCCGTTCGCGATATCGATTACGCGCCTGCCTTCGTGCCAGGCTCGGGCGTGCTCGAGTGATGCTTGAGCTCATGGTGATCGTCTCGCCCGTCGGTATTGCCATCCAACCTGGTCAGCAAAAAATTCTTGACGACCTACATCGCAACGCTTAATGTTCAATCTAACAAACGTTAGGTAGTTAGTGAGCCTGCTTTGTTGTCCACGTCCCGACCCTTTTGAAGGCTTGCCATGAGCATCGAACTCATCTCCCAAGACGCAACCCGTCTCGCTGAACTGATTCGCAACAAGGAAGTTTCCCCGGTGGAGGTCGTGAAAGCGCATCTCGACCGCATCGAAGCCGTCGATCCCAAGCTCAATGCCATCGTCACGCTCGCCGATGGCGCGCTCGACGCCGCGCGCGCGGCCGAGCAAGCGGTGATGAATGGTGAAGCACTGGGGCCGCTGCACGGCGTGCCCTTCACGGCGAAGGACTCGATCGACACCGCCGGCGTGATGACGCAGCGTGCCTCTCCGATCTTCAAGGGCCGCGTCCCGGACACGGATGCCACGGGCATCGCACGCATGAAGCAGGCCGGCGGCATCCTGCTCGCGAAAACCAACCATCCGGAATTTTCGTTCTGGATCGAAACCGACAACCTGCTGTCGGGACGCACCCTTAACCCGTGGAACCTGGAGCGCACGCCTGGCGGCTCGAGCGGTGGCGAATCCGCGGCCATCGCGGCGCTGATGTCGCCGCTCGGTCTGGCCACCGACATCGCAATCTCGGTACGCGGCCCGGCGGCACTGACCGGTCTCGTCGGCCTGAAGGCAACGCACGGGCGGATTCCGATGACCGGTGTCTGGCCGCGCCTGCCGCGTCGTTATTGGCACCTCGGCCCGATCGCCCGGACCGTTCGCGACGTTGCCCTGGCCTATTCGCTGCTGGCCGGCCCCGACGGCCTGGACGGCTATTCGACGGCCCCGATCAGCGTTGATACCGGCGTGAGCGCCAAGCCGGGCCGTCCGCTGCGGGTGGGCTGGCTGGTCGACGAATTTGCACCGGTGGACGCCGAAGTCGCGGCAACCGTGCAAGCTTCGGCCGAAGCGCTGAAGAGCCTCGGCATCGCGGTGGAGCCGGTGAGCATTCCGGTGCTTACGCAGATCAACGCGCTGGAGCTGCTCTGGAAGATCCAGTTGATGGAAACCAAGCCCGCGTTCAAGCAGGTCACGGCTGGACACGAGGAAAAGATCTTCAAGCACGTCCAGGGCATCTACGATGCGCCGGAAACCTCGATCGCCGATTTCGTCGACGCGGAGCAGAAGTCGGAACAATTGCGCGACGGCTTTTCCGAGTACTTCCAGAAGTACGACGCCCTGATTTGCCCGGTGTTGCCGGTGGCGGGACACGGGCACGATTCCGATCTCGACATCAACGGTCAAGCGGTATCTGCGCTGCACGTCATGGATCCGACCGCGCCGCTGAACGTGACCGGCCTTCCCGGGATGACGCTGCGCTTCGGCACCAGCAGCGACGGGCTGCCGATCGGGGTGCAGATCGTCGCGCCGTGGATGGCGGAATCGACCCTGCTGCATCTCGCTTCGCTGCTCGAAGCGGTGAGCCCGGTGCGTGGCCTCCATCCCGACGTGTCGAAGCTCTAATCGATCCTGGATCCTCTATCCCTTCGTCGGGAATAGGGGATGGTAAGAACGTGGCGCGAATCTTTTCGCGCCACGCGTGTTTTGAAGCTCGTCAGATTTGCGGATGCAAATTCCGCACGGGACTCACCGATTCAAGTATCGAAGCCACCCGAAGGATCGTGCGCTCGGCATACCAACGCGAAACCAGTTGGACTGCGATCGGCATGTTGTCGTCGCTGGTTCCGAAGCGCATCGACAGCGCAGGCAATCCCGACAGATTGAACGGTGCCGTGGCGGTCACCATGTGCCAGGCCGGTACGGTCACGCCGTTGATCACATACTCGGAGAGGCCGTGCAACGGGGCATGAATCGGCGTCACCGGGCAGAGGAAGGCGTCGTAGTTCTCGAAGAAGCCGGCGAATATGTCCTTGTAACGCTCCGTGGCCTGCTCGGCGGCGACGTATTCCACGAGAGACGGGTCGGGTGCCTCGAGGTAGGTGGCAATGCTTTTGGACAGTAGCGCCTGGCGGTCTCCGACGAACCGCGCGAAATACGCTTGCCTCTCAGGAATGGTGAACCTGGAGTAGATTTCCAGGCTGTTCATTTGCTCGAGCGCTGGGAGTCGAACCTCTTCGACAACGCAGCCTTTGTCTTGCAGCGCGCGGGCGGCAGCCTTGACCGTCGCGGCGACGTCGGGCGCCACCGGACCAAACCCGCGCCCCGCCAGCCAGCCGATACGCAACGGGCGAGAGGATTGACGCTGTGCGTCGGCATTCATGTCCAACGGACCTTCGCCATATCCATCGATACCATCTGGTCCCGCGAGGACCGAGTACGACAGGGCGATGTCTCGGACGCTACGTGCCAAGGGGCCGACATGCCAGCAACGTCGCGGGGCTTGTGGCCAGTGTCCGGTGGTCGGAATGCGTCCGAGCGTTGGCTTGAATCCGAGAATGCCGGTATGCGCGGCCGGGCCACGGATCGAAATACCCACGTCGCTGCCAAAGCCGAGCGGTGACATTCCCGCCGCAATCGCGGCCGCTTCTCCACCGCTCGACCCGCCGGGCGTGTGAGCGAGATTCCACGGGTTATTGGTTCTCCCGGTCAGCAGATTGTCGGTTTCGATACCGAAGGAAAACTCGGGCAGATTGGTTTTCGCCATCAGGATCGCGCCGGCCGCCTTCAGGCGCGAGACACCGGTTGCGTCCTCGGTGGGGATGCGCCCCTGGTAGAGCTTCGAGCCACGTTGCGTTGGAACGCCGGCGGTGTCGATTGCATCCTTGGCGGTAAAGGGCACGCCATGAAGCGGACCCAGGGTGGAGCCGTTCATCACGGCGGCTTCCGCAAGCTTTGCGTTCTTCAGCGCCTGATCGCCGAGCAATGTCACGATCGCATTCAACTTCGGATTCACGGATTCGATCCGATCAAGATGCGCCTTCATGACCTCGACAGGTGAGACCTGCTTCGATCGAATCAAGGCGGCCAGCTCCGAGGCATCCTTGTAGTGCAAGGGGGAATCGGTCTTCTGAATGGGCAGGCTTACCGGATGGAGCGAGGGACCTGCAGGGGCCTCGGTGGTGGATTGGGCGATAGCGCTCCTGGAAGTGGTGAGCATCGCGGCGGCCGCGCCGACGGTCGCAAGAACATCCCGGCGTGTAACAGTCATCAGTTTTCCTTCGACAGAGGTGCAGTGGTTCTGTCCATGGATGATTCGGCGCGCCTTGTCCGCAAGTTCGAGCGCGCATGGGCACGTGTATGTCCAGAACCCGGTTGATGAAGCATTGGCCAACGTTTTCGGTGTCGATGCGTACATGGCAGACGTCGCCTGTTTCACGGCCGGTCGACCACGCACATGCATAGGTTACGTCATAACTAACTAACAGTTGGTAGTTTTTTGTGGGTGGGGATCTCGTGTGCTTCGTCGGTATGTTTTGGTGTGGCAACCGCCGAGCGATGACTTTTCAGGCTTCGATGCTCAAGGTCCGATTCGCCGGCAGCCCCGTTACGCGTATCGAGCCATGGTCGGTGGACGCGTGGCGGGCGCTCCGGCGCCGGACGGCTTCGATCGGGCGTTGATGTCTGGGCGGTATGCGCCACCCAACACAATCAATTACCCTTGAAATCCGGCTTGCGTCCCTCGGCGTCTGCCTTGCGACCTTCTGCAAAGTCCCGTGTGTGGAAAAGCCGTGCAAATTGGGAATCTAATTGAACCAAGGCTGGTGTCTCGGTCGAGATCATCGCGAGGTGTGATGATTCCGATGTGGTTTGGAAAACCTAAGTGGTTTTTCAACTCCGCATTGATATCGAAGACGTACAACCTCAGCGCCGGAGTCGCCAGCAGGCCGTCTGACAGATTCACAGTGTCAAGGACCCGGCCGCGCTGGTCCAATACGAGGACCTGAGAATGGTGCGGCTAGATGAGGCTCGAAAAGAGACGGCACTCGCATGTCGCATGATGGCCATGTCGCGCGATCGGCACGCCTGCGTCCGTTAATGACGTGTCGCCCTCTTCGATGACATTGGGCGACACGTTTGGATGCCTCGGACAGGAAACGCGATCTCCCTTGTGGGCGACGTACCGGCCATCGCATTTCATCGTCTGCGGCCCGGTTTCCACTTTGCCGCCGTAGTCGGTGTCGTCGCCGACGCGGATTAAGTTCATCACCGGCGAGCGCTAGGCAGAAGTTCAGCGAATTTCGCACGGGACGATTGCTTTCGAGGTTGCAATCACCTTGCCAGATCTATCGTCAAGGACAAATTCCTTTTCCTTGCATTCTTCAGGAAGAGAAATCGAGGCCGAAATGTGGTATCTGGCAATCAAGAGGCGGCTGTCCGGTTTGGTAGTCAATTCGGTTAAATAACGCCTGCCGTCTCTCGTTCGAGTAGGCGAGTCGCCGCCGGACGAAAACATATCGAGAGCGTTGGAGTCCTTTCCGCTGGTTAAGTCAGATAGGGAAAAGTGTATGCATTCCGTTCCGCAGCTATGTCGGCCGATAAAGTATTTTCCTGCGAAATTCACATGGGGATTGTCGACCAATTTCCCTTCGTCGTCTCGCCAGCCGTAATCGGTTTTTTTGTAATAGCTAGGAATAACGAGGTTGCCGGTGAATACTTTGGCGTTGTATTGCGAGAGGTGATCTTCGAGCCCCTCGGCATGAGCGAAAGTTTCCGCTAAGATGGAAATCAATAATATAAAGGTAGTTGTTTTTGATTTCATGTTTTTCCCTTAATGAGATCATCAAGTTCGCCGTAAGATGCGGTAAGGCTATTCAGCCTGGCTTCCACTTTGTCGAGGTGATCAGTGTCATCGCCTATTCCGAAAAGATCTATCATCGCTGTCCGAATAAAAAGTGGAGAGGGTTTCTAAAAATAGCTTCGCTAGTGTATTGAAAATGATTCGAGCTATTTGTTATTGAGCTTAACTTTGCAGTGTGAATCAGTAATTTCCTTGGAGTCTTCCTCGCTCATCAATGTCCATGTGGTCATTTTGGGATTAAATGCAATTGCAATTTTTCGGTCGGAAGTCTGATAGAAGTAGCTGCCATCTGTTGCGGGGTATCGGACGCCGTCAATGATAATTGAAGCGCCGGGGTCGCGAGTGTCGATTACAACAACCCCATATTTGCCAAATTGGCAAATGTAGGATTTTCCTGGTGTTGCTTGTTTTTCATGGGTTGATTTGGCTGAGGATGAATTCGACGAAAGAAAAAATAATAACGATAAAATTGCAGTTAATGTGTTTTTCATAAAATTTGTGTTTCACGTTCGAAATCATTCACTTTCGATGGCTAGCGAAATTGCATAAGGTGCAGGTCGGTATGGTTCTAGTTCTGGCGTGGCCCCGTGATAATGCATGGAGATCCCTTTTCCGTAATATAGCCTGGATGATGCATTGATCCATGGTAAGTTGACGGCATCTGAATAGCTCGAATTCGCGTAGTTTAGGTTCGTTCCAACCGAGGATGGGTCCCCGTTCTCTCGTTCGCGCAGATGGTAGTCGACTAGATTATTGACCCTTTGGCTTAGACACGTCCGGATGCTTCGGACAGGAAATGAGGTCTCCCTTGCTGGCGACGTACCGGCCGTCGTATTGCATCGTCTGCCGCCCGGCTCCCACTTTGCCGCCGTGGTCGGTGTCGTCGCCTATTTGAATGAGATTTATCATAGCCAACTGGACTTTGATACGCCGACTCTGTAGATCGGCAGCTGGTGACGTGGTGGATATACTAGTTTCCCAAGTTGCGGCTAACCGTTTTTACATCGCCTTTTTGGTTAATGTACGTGATGGTTATTTTATTTTCGACAAATTCCACTTTTTTTACGGCATCGTCCAAATCTTGTTCCTTGTTAGTGTCGAGTCTGATTGTGAGGGCGGGTTTGGAGCCTTGCTTGGAGTAGATGCGATAAATCGAGAGTGGGTTTCTCGAGATGCTGGCTGCAAGCTCGTTGTGCAAGTTATAGCTTATTATTCTCGGGAATGGCCCTCCTGATCCCTTTTCTGGGCTGTAAAAGTAAGTCGCCGAGCATTCTGGGCCACATGGAAAAATGATAACGAATACCCCGGATTCTAGTTTTATGCCGGACGGCGCGAACGGGAAGGAAATCAATTCCTTCTTTTTCATGTCGGTGACCGCCGAGACAGTGCAGTTTGTGCCACCATCTTTATCTGAGCATTCAGTCGATATTTGAACGTCCGAATTTTTGAAATTCGTGTGTTCGTTTAATTGCTCGCTGTGCGAGCAAGAAATAAACAGAAAAAATGCCAGTGATGCGACAAGGCTATTTTTTGTAAAATTTGAAATATTCATCGGAGATTCCTGGTGGATTGGGAATTTGCTTTGCAGGGTCCGCAAAGGAAGGTAGCGCTTTGTAGTTGGCAGGGTCAGTCGCATGCAGAGCTGCCTGAGCTCGGGGGCTGTAATAGTTGATGGCACTCGGAACAGGATTGGAAGAAGCTGGGGCGCTCACGACCTCTTCCGCAACCTGTTTGCACTCCTCCCAGGCAGGACCGCTCGGATTTTGAATTGCAGCATAGTTACCGGGATCGACTTTACTTGACCAGCACGTGAACTGTAGATGGGCGGTGACGACTGATTTGTAGGTTTTCCCCCAGATCCCACTTTCCACGCGGTTGCGGATCACCCATGCGACCGCCTCTTTCGATATGCGATTTTGGCCCCGAGACTCTCCATACAGCGTTTTTGCAAGGTATGTCACGTCGTCAGTGTCAGTTTGGCTGAGTATCAAGAAATTTCCTGCAATTCCAACCGGATGGAAATGCCAAGGGTTCGGTTGCGTGGGGAATCCGTCCACCGTCGACACCTGCTCCCACCACTGCAACTTCCCAATCCGTTCAATCTCCGTCTTCCACAGCCACAGCAACTTCTTCATCAATGGCGACAGCGCCTCCCATTTGCCCAGGCCACCGCCCCATTCGCTTTCGCACCGTACCACCAGATGCGATAGCGCCTCAGCCATCCACGGCGTCTCCAGCGCGTGCTTCAGCTCCAGCGCGGTGACCTTCCCATCGTGGTCCGTGTCGATCGCTTTCTCGAGATTCGTGATCAGCGGGCCGGCATTGACCGTCGCCGCGTTCGCCTCGAACTCGGTCTTGCTTTCATCGGCCAGGTACAGCTCGGTGACATGGATGTAACGCTTGAGCATATCGATCGGCATGATGCTGCTGTTGTCGATCAATTCGAAGCCCGGCCAGTCCCACGGCCCGCACATCCGGGTAGTCCTGCTCCGGATATTTGCTGTCCAGCCGGTACGCCACCACCTCGCCATCGGCGATCACGCGAATTCCCGCGTCCTGTTTGAGGTGTTTGGCGGTGTTCTGGTCGAAATGGACGCCGCCGTGCCACATGCCATTCGCGCCCAGCGGATAGAAGCCGTCCTCGGCAGCGGCCAACGCCTTCATATAGGTCATCGGGGCGCTCCCGTCGCTCTTGTCGACAGAGGCGAAGGGAAAGGCCCAGGCGAGCGGCTTGTACGGTTCGGGCGCGCTCGATGTGGAAGATGGGTTCGACGGTTTGGCGGGCGGGCTAGGGTTCCCTGATGAATGGCGCTGGCTCATGGCGATCGGAATCTCTCGTTCATTTCTTATCGTGAGGGGCGGTGCAATACGTTCAGCCCGAGAACGGCGTGCCGCGCCCATCATCTCCGGCGATCGGCGTGGCCTGCAGCTTGTCGCGGATCGTCCTGCTCGCCCCGCCAAGCTTGTTCCACGTGACGCACTTTTCCAGGATCTGGCCCGTCGTCACATTCTCGATGACACCGCCCTTGATGCTGATGTACGAGCCGCCGGCACCAATCCATACCTCGTTCGCAGCGGTCAGCACCAGCCGACCGTTTGCGCTCTCGATCTTCACATCCTCCAGGCCCACCACCGACAACGGGCCGCCCTGCGCCTGGATATCTACCGGTCCCTTCGCCGCAAAGATCTTGATGCCGAGATTTTGTGCGAACACGCTGACCTTATCGAGCACGCTGGCGAGCAGGGATTTTCCCGCCGCCAGATTGATATTCTCGCCGGCCGCCGCATTGACCTGTTGCGTCGCCGTGAGATGCACTGACTGCTGCGTGGACGTCGCAATGCCCTCGGGGCTCGACAGCAGCATGACCGGCCTCGAAAAGCCGTTGGCGTTCCCGGTGCCACCGCCGGCCGTTCGGCCGCTACCCGCCGTGCCAGCTATCGTCTTCTGCGTCCCGTCCGTGAACGACTTCAGCGCTTTCTGCCCGGCTTGCAGGCTCTCGGCGCGATTCGTCTCGCTTGCGCTCGAGGCTGTCTCGAACACGGCTTCCACACGTGCCAGCGATTCCGTTGCGGCAGTCACATTCAGCGGTTGGTCGCTTGCCGGTTGTGTCGATACATAGAGCCCCTGCTCGGCACGCACGGCGCCGTACGCGTTGGACTTCAAATCGAAGCCGTTACCGAGGAACGCGCCACGGGTGTTGTCCGAATGGTCGACAAGATGACCGAGGTGAAGATGGGAGTGATAGCTCGTGGTGTAGAGGTGAACGCGGTTTTGACCCGTGGCATCGTCCATGACGAGCTGGTTGAAACCGTCGCCGCCATACTCCCGGGATCGGAAGCCCGACAGCAGGCCGTGCGTGTTCCACACCGGCATCGTCGATCCACCGTGTAATCGCGAGATGATGACCGGCCGGTCGCAGTCGCCGTTCACGAATCCCAGCAGCACCTGATCGTCCTTGCGCAGCGGGAAGTAGCCGCCGCGCTTCGCACCCGCGTCCGGCATGGCAGCGCGAATCCAATTCGTCGATTTCAGCTTCGGGTGGCTTCGACTGTTCGTCGTCCGAACGCGGACCCGATTGCCTTCGTCCGTCAGGATCTCCTCATCGCTGTCTGTCACGACGACGGCTGTCTGGAGATGCATCTCCGGCTTCTGGTGCTCGAAAGGGCTGCGGAAAGGCGTGCGGCGGCGCTGTGCCTCGATTTCAACCTGGATAAAGCCAACACCGCCGTCGCCGTGCCTGACGGCGGCGCCAGCGCCGGCCGCGCGCGCCTGTTCGACCTCGTTG
Organism: Burkholderia sp. Ax-1720; assembly: GCF_011753035.1. NCBI lineage: Bacteria > Pseudomonadati > Pseudomonadota > Betaproteobacteria > Burkholderiales > Burkholderiaceae > Burkholderia > Burkholderia sp. Ax-1720. Next base: position 59,485 of record NZ_VWWK01000014.1, read on the forward strand.
CGCAGGCTGCGAGGAAACCGCGTCAACGCGTCGATGCCGGGGATATTGTTCTGAATCAGCCAGTCACTGGCGATGATGGACAACTCGCGATCTTTCGGCGGCAGCTTGTCCAGAATGGGATGGCCGGTCAGCTTGAACCAGTAGCCGGGCAGGGCATAGCGCGGGCTACCGACGGCGAAATAGCGTTTCGCGCGGGACGCCCATTCTTCCGTGCGGATGCGCGCCTGTTGCTCGCCCATGCCACTGTTCGACCAGGCCTGCGAGCCCGTGTAGAGGTAGTCCTCTCCCTGCCCGGGCAACTCGTCCAGGTCGGCAGCCGGCGTGCTGATCCGCTGATCGGCATTCGGACGTTTGTAGTCGGCCGCGCCGAGCGTGAGGCACTCGCTCTGTACGTCCTGCTGCTCCCCGAGCTGAGTCAGGCCGTCGAACTCCTCGTTCATGCTCGAGTGGCTGAATTTCATGTCGCCGCCGGGAAGCGACGGGCCGCAATACAGATCGTCCATGACGACGACTTGGTGCGACTTCCCATCCTGCGCGAAATCGAATCGCGGGAACACGCCGACCTCCTCCATGCTGCGATGGACGAAATTCCAGTCGGTTTCCCACTGCACGCGGTGCGAGTACGAGCGCATCGCGGCGCGCAGCTCGAACTTGTACTGCCCGTTCGCCTGGGGATGCTTGTCGAGCACGTCGCTCAGAATCTGTGAGCCGTTCGCTTCTTGCCAGTCGCGTCGATCGCTGCTCAGATTCAGGAAACTCAGCCAGGATGAGAAGTGGACCTGGAAATAGGAAACCGAGCCATCGCTACCAAGACGGCGAGCGCGCTGCACGTAGCCGTGGATGGGCAGATAGTTTCCGTCGGTTTGCTGAATCCAGAGCGTGACTGGCTGCATCAGCAGCGTCTTGAATTGAATCGAGTTCCCGCTCGTCGACAAGGCATCGACAACCACCTCGAAATTTCGGCCGAGCCGCGCCTTGAACTTTACGTACAGTGGAACGAGCGCGTCCTTGCCGATTGGCGTGTCGAGTTTGACGAGCCGTTCGTACTGGGTGTAACGAGCTCCGAGCAACTGTTCCAAGGCCTTGATAGCCATGAGGAAACTCCGAATCTGTTGGACCGGAGATGAGCCATCCCGGGCAAAACCGGTCGCAATATTATTGGCATTGGCCTAAGCCACCGAGACAGCGGCTCATGGCGCAATTCCGGTGGCGTTGCTCCTCTCAAAGCGCAACCAAACGATTTGAATCGACCCACGATATTCTCGAATCGCTGAGAAAAGACGCCAGCCGATGTCACCATGAGCATGCGAAAGCTGCTTGATGGAACTACCGTGTGCTGGCATGGCACCTTGCGTGGCGCCTGGCGTTTTTGCGCATCGGATTTTCCATTCTAGGATTCGCCGCGGCGTGAGCGACTGATCTTCCGCATCATCCCCGCCGCGACCAATCCACGCACAGCACCCCCAGCGATACCAGCGCCGCCAGCGCCGCCGCGACCCCCGCGCCCGGTTTCGCATCGAGCAGCGTGGCAGCCAGGGGCAGCGCCGCGGCGGTCTTGAGGAGCGTGCGGTGTCGGTTCATGCGGGAATCCTCCTATCGTGGCGAGATGCGTCCCGGCGCCGGCTCGCTCCGGAGGGAGGTGGGGAAGGGCGGGCTCGATTCGCCGAGCGGCGAAGCGGATCACGATGCAAGGAGAGTTTAGGAAGCGACGCGCGAGGCATGAAGCGCGGCGGCGTCAGGAGGCGGATGACGCGAGGTCATGCTTTGGGTGGGACTGTCTGTCCGGACACTTTACGACGCAATTCCAGCCCGATTTCCTCATTTCTTGAGGATATGTATCTCGGATTTGACGAATTCATTGGAACCGGATCACGCGGCATAATCGGCCACGACAAGACTGATCCGAGGTGTAGCCGCTGCCCGACGATCGACCGTGATTCAGATTGATAATAAAAATTGCTTGCCTGAGAGAACGCAATAAATCGTCTGGTTTATATCGTGAAGCCCATCGGAGAATTATCCGGTGGGACGCGTAATTATTCTTGGAGAAAACATGTCGGGAAATAAATATACGGTCGCCGCAGTCTCGCTCCTGGCCGTTGGTACTCTGTTTGTCGAATCACCGGCCGTTGCCCAGGTGTCGATTAGTGGTTATACATTGCCGATGAATATCGCACTCGACGGTGCGCTCGAGGCAGTCCGCGCCTGCACGGCAAAAGGATACGCCGTCACGGCGACGGTGGTGGACGTGGCCGGAACGCCTGAGGTCGTGCTGCGCGGCGATCACGCCGTCATTCACACCAAGGACTCCTCCTATCGCAAGGCCTACACGGCGGTGTCGATGGGGCCGATTTTCCACTTCGATCGCACCAGCCAGTTTTGGGATGTTCTCGCGAAGTATCCGCCGATTGGCGCGCAATCGCTGGCATCGACCCCGAATGTCACGGCCTTGCCGGGTGGTGCGGCAATCAAGCTGCGGGATGAAACCATCGCCGCGATTGGCGTTGGGGGATCCCCTGGCGGCGACAAGGACGAGGAGTGCGCGATGGCAGGTGTGAAGAAGATCGAAAGTGAATTGATGCCTTGAAAATCGTCGGCATTCAATGCGAAATATCGATCGCATGAGTTGAAGCAGGGGGCGAACCCGCCGAACTCCAGGCGGTGTGCGCCCCCATTTTCATGTCGATGCCTCGAAGCTGAATTGTTCATTCTTCTGCATTGGAAAATACCCATCGTTATCGCGATGGATCCATTACAATATTTTTTTCCGTTTTCGGAGGCTGTTCAGGCGCCATGGATAGGTTGGAAGCTATGGCGATGTTGCTCGCCACTATCGAAACGGGCAGTTTTTCTGCTGCCGGAAGAATGATGAATGTACCGGTGGCCACGCTGACGCGTAAAGTCACGGATCTCGAGGAGCAATTAGGTACGCGCTTGCTCATGCGAACGACGCGCAAGTTGAGTCTGACGGATGCGGGGCTCGCTTATGCGGTGACGGCGCGGCAGATCCTGGATCTGGTGAGTGAACAGGAGCGTGAGGCGACGGGCGAATTCACGGCGCCGCGCGGAGAACTGGCCATTACCACACCGGTGCTGCTTGGGCGGCTTTACGTGCTGCCTGAAATCATGAATTTCCTGGCGCTGTTTCCGGAGATCGACGTGAAATTGACTCAATCGGATCGCAATGTCGATTTGGTCGATACGCATGTCGACGTCGCGGTTCGTATCGGCCGCCTGCCCGACAGCAACATGATTGCGACGCGGATTGGCGCATTTCGAACGGTGGTCTGTGCCAGCCCGGCCTTGCTGAGGGAACGTGGCGTGCCTCGAACGCCGGCCGAGCTCGCAAGGCTGCCCTGCGTGATGTACAACGGCCCGATGCTGTCGCCGGACTGGACATTCCGATATCCGGATACGGGGCTCTTGGTCACTGTCCCGATTTCGCCTCGGCTCCAGGTATCGTCCGCGGATTCCGCGGTGGATGCAGCCGTTCGCGGGTTCGGATTCACACAGTTGCTGCACTATCACGTCGCGGAGGCCATCGACGCCGGGGAATTGGAAATCATTCTGGACACGTTCGAGGTCGATCCTGTCCCGATACAACTCGTGCACGTCTTCCGCAGCGTCATGCCCCTGAAGCTACGGCGCTTTCTCGATTTCGTGACGCCGAGACTCAGGGAGTCCTTCTCCCGATTCACCAAGTCGGCATGATCCCGGCAGACCAATCGATCAATCGGAAGCAGCCTGCCGTTCGTGGATCAGGCAGGCGGCAGGCTGGATTCGGTTGCCGCGTCGCTGCAACCTGGATGCATTCATTGTTTCGCCGGCAAGGCGCATCAGAACTGGGTCAGCCCGCCATCGACAACCAGCTCGGTGCCCGTGGTGTATGACGAATCATCGCTTGCCAGGTACAACGCGGCCTTCGCCAGTTCAATCGGTTCCCCGAAGCGCTTGAGGGCAATTTTCTGCGTGACGTCGCCGGCGACTTGGGAAAGAGCATCGTCAGGCAAGCCGATCTTGCTGTAGAACGGCGTCGCGATCGCGCCGGGGCTCACGGCATTGACGCGGATGCCGCGAGGCGCCAGTTCCGCGCCCAGGGTGCGCACGAGTGAGCGAGTCGCGGCCTTGGTGGCGGCGAGAATCGACAAGCCCGGAAATCCGATCGTATTGAGGAACGAGGTCGTGACGATAATGCTGCCGCCGTTGGCGATGATCGGAGCCGTCTTCTGAATGGTGAAGAAGGTGCCGGTGAAGTTGAGGGAGAGGTTGTTCGCGACATACTCCTCCGTTATCGCTTCGAGCGGGGCGACCGTGCTTGCGCCGGCGTTGGCGAACACCACGTCGATATGGCCGAATTTCGTTCGCGCCTGTTCAACTGCGTGCGCGATGTCCGCCACCTTGCGGATATCGGCACGAACCAGCAGGGCCGTCCCGTTGAGCTCCCTGCCTGCGGCGGCCAGGCGTTCTTCATTCGAACCAACCAGCACCACATTGGCGCCTTCGGCCTGGAAGAGTTTCGCGGTTTCCAGGCCGATGCCCGACGTGCCGCCGGTTACGAAGGCCACCTTGTTCTTGAGCTTCATTTTCGTCATCCAGTAAAAAATATTCTGGTCATCCAGTGATGACTGTCGAATGTCATTGAATGGAAGGCATGTCGTAGACCTTTGAGCGTTGTCGATCATCGGTTTTTCGACGAGCACCTCGCGTGATTCGAATCATGCACGTAGTCGCTGGATGGCGGAATCGACTGAATTCGCGCAACATTTCGTCGGAATTCGAAGAAATATCGGGTGACGCGTCACTGGCCGGGGTGACGATCAATTCGCATAGCTGACGATGGCCGATGGCCGATGGCGGCATGCGGCGCGTGCGGCGGGTTGTGCGAACGTGGGGCATCGGCCGGGGAAGGGGCGGCGGTCGCGCGAATTCGAGCAACCGGATAGTCGGAATTGCCGAGGCCGAGTCGGCGATAATGCCGGCAAGAGAGCCGAGGGCATGACGAGAAGAGCTCGACGTCAGCCGAACTGGCACGAACGGCCCAGTTTCATTCTTCCGCCTTCAACCCAAACCCACCCCATGTACTCCTCCACCTTCATCTTCGCCGCCGGGCAGTTCGACGACACCTTCCACCGCCTCGACAAAGCGATCGCGGACGCCGCAAAAACGATTCCGGGTTATCTGGGGGAGGAGACATGGGAGAACGCCGCCACGGGCCTGACGTCCAATGTGTATTACTGGGAGTCGCTGGAAGCACTGCAGGTTCTGATGAAAAACCCGGCGCATCTTGAGGCGAAAGCCGCCCAGGCGAACTGGCTGGACGGCTATCAGGTGATCGTTTCCGAGGTGATCCGCACTTACGGTGACAGCAAGCTCGCGCATCCGCTGGCGGCGCGAGGCACGGGGCCGCAAGTGGGCGAATCGAGCGGGACCTGAGCGACGATACCGCGCTCATCCCGCATGTCATTGAGCCTCAGGCCACACCCGCCCGAATACAAGCCACCCGCGCCGCCGACCCGCCACGCACTTCCGGCAGCGGCCTGTCCTGCGCGCAAGCCTCGATCGCATCCGGACACCGCGTTCGAAACGCACAACCCGAAGGCGGATTCATCGGCGAGGGCATCTCGCCGGAAAGCAGCAAGGGCCGCCGCGCGCGCTCGCGTGCCGGATCCGGCGTCGGCGCCGCCGCCAGCAGCGCCTTCGTATAAGGATGCTGAGGCACGCCATACACATCATGCCGAGCCCCGAACTCCATCACGCGCCCGAGGTACATCACCAGCACCCGCTGGCTGATCGCCTTCACCACCGCCAGGTCATGCGCCACGAACAGGTAGGATAGCGAAAGCTCCCGCTGCAGGTCGCGCAGCAGGTTCACGATCTGCGCCTGGATCGACACATCCAGCGCCGACACCGGCTCATCGCAGATCACCAGCCGCGGCTCGCCGATCAACGCACGCGCGATGCCGATACGCTGGCACTGGCCACCCGAGAACTCATGCGGATAGCGCATCAGATGATGCGCATTCAAGCCCACGCGCTCGAGCATGGTTCGCACGCGAAGCCGGATCTCCTCCCGCCCGAGCCCCGGCTGATGCGTCACCAGCGGCTCCGCCACCACCTGCTCGATGGTCATGCGCGGGTCCAGCGAGGCGAGCGGATCCTGGAAGATCATCTGCATCTCGCGGCGCATGGTGCGCGTATCGCGGCGCGAGCCCGACACCATCGTCTCGCCGCGCCACTGCACGCTGCCATCGGTCACCGGCACCAGCCCGATCAGCGCCCGCGCCAGCGTCGACTTCCCGCAGCCCGATTCCCCGACCAGACCAACCGTCTCCCCCCGACGCACGTCGAACGACACGCCATCGACCGCGCGCAGCGTCCCCTTGCCCGACCACGGATACCCACCGAGCGGCACGCGAAAATGCACCTTGAGATCGCGCACGGCCAGCAGCGTATCGGCCGTCGCGGCATTCGTTGAAGCGAGTTCGGCGGTGCTCATCGCAGGCCTCCCGTGATTTCCGCAATGGGCCGATGGCAGGCGCGCACCGCGCCGGCTTCCGAATAGACCGTCAGCTCGGGGCGATCCTCGCGACAGTGCGCCGAGGCGTAGCCGCAGCGCTTGGCGAACGCGCAGCCGTCGCTGCCCTGGCCGGGCATCGGCGGGTTGCCGGGGATCGCGATGAGCGGTGCGTCGTCGGGCGCGTCGAGGCGGGGCAGGGCGTTGAGCAGGCCGATCGTGTAGGGATGCGAGGGCGCGGCGAAGATGGCCTCGGCGCTCGCGTATTCCACGGTGCGGCCCGCGTACATCACCATCACGTCGTCGGCCAGGCCGGCCACCACGCCCATGTCGTGCGTGATCAGCACGATCGAGGTGCCGCGCTCGCGGTTCAGCTCGCGCAGCAGCTCGATGATCTGCGCCTGCACCGTCACGTCGAGCGCGGTGGTGGGTTCGTCGGCGATCAGGATCTCCGGCTCGGAAAGCAGGGTCATCGCGATCATCACGCGCTGGCGCATGCCGCCCGAGAACTCGTGCGGATACATGCGGATGCGGCGTGCCGCGTCGGGAATGCGCACCGACTCGAGCGCCTCGATCGCGCGGCGCGTGGCGTCCTTGCGCGAGATCTTCCGGTGCAGCTGCAGGGTTTCCGTCATCTGCCGCTCGATCGTCAGGAACGGATTGAGCGAGGTCATCGGGTCCTGGAAGATCATGCCGATCCGGTTGCCGCGGATCTCGTTGAGCTGGCGCGTGTTCATGCCGAGCGGGTCGGCGTCGCGGTAGCGCGCCTCGCCGCTGGTCGAGCCGTTGCCGGCCAGGAGGCCCAGCAGGGCCATCACGGTCTGGCTCTTGCCCGAGCCGGATTCGCCGACGATGCCGAGCGTCTTGCCGGCTTCCAGCGAGAACGACACGCCCGAGACGGCATCCACCGGCGGGCCGTCGCGGCGCGTGAAGCGGACCCCGAGATTATTGACTTCCAATAGCGCCATGTCAGCGGTCCTTCGGATCGAGTGCGTCGCGCAAACCATCCCCGAGGAAGTTCACGCAGTAGAGCGTCACGCAAAGCAGCACGGCGGGCGCCAGCAGCAGCCAGGGCATCGCGTCGAGCTTCTGCGCGCCGTCCTGGATCAGCATGCCCCAGCTCGTCATCGGTTCCTGCACGCCCAGCCCGAGGAAGGACAGCACCGATTCGGTGAGGATGATGCCCGGCACGCTGACGGTTGCGTACACAACCACCACGCCGAGCAGGTTCGGCACGATATGGCGGCGCACGATGGTACCGGGCGTCACGCCGATCGCGCGCGAGGCGTCGACGAATTCGCGGGTGCGTAGCGACAGCGTCTGGCCGCGCACCACGCGCGCCATGTCCAGCCAGGAGAAGGCGCTGATGGTCAGCACCACCAGGATGAAGGAGCGGCCGAACAGCGTCATCATCAGGATCGCGATCAACAGGTAGGGGATCGCGTACATCATGTCGACGATGCGCATCATCACGGAATCGGTGCGCCCGCCCGCGAAGCCGGCGATGGCGCCCCAGGCCACACCGAACAGGCCGGACACCAGGGTGCCCAGCAGCCCGACCTCGAGCGAGACGCGCCCGCCCACCAGGGTGCGCGCGAGCAGGTCGCGGCCGAGTTCGTCGGTGCCGAACCAGTGCAGGCCGGCGAGCGTGGGCGGCAGGCTGATCGAGGACCAGTCGCTGGCGGTGGGATCGTTGGGCAGCAGCAGCGGGCCGACGAAGCAGGCCAGCGCGATCACGATCAGCAGCGCCAGGCTGAACATGGCGGCGCGGTTGCGCACGAAGCGCGCGGCCGCCAGTTCGAGCGGCGTGCGCGAGCGCACCGGCGCGTCGGCCGGCTTGGCTTCGGCGGGAGTTGCGGCAGGCGTCATGGTTGCGCCCCTCTCAATAGCGGATGCGCGGGTCGAGCCAGGCATAGGCGAGGTCGACCAGCAGGTTGAACAGCACCGCGCAGACGGTGGTCAGCACCACCAGGCCGAGCACCAGCGTGTAGTCGCGGTTGATCGCGCCGTTCACGACCAACTGCCCGAGCCCGGGCAGGGCGAACACCGATTCGGTGACCACCGCGGCGGTGATCGAGGAGATGCAGACCGTGCCGAACAGCGACACCACCGGCATCAGCGCCGGCTTGAGCGCGTGGCGCAGCACGATGGTGCGTCCCGGCAGGCCCTTGGCGCGCGCGGTACGGATGTAGTTGCTCGACAGCGTCTCGATCATCGAGCCGCGCATCACGCGCGCCAGCAGCGAGACGTTGATCAGCGTGAGCAGCAGGATCGGCAGCACGCGATACTGCCAGCCGCCGTCGCCCCAGCCGCCCGCGGGCAGCCAGCCATGGCCCTCGGAGGTCTTCAAGGCGATCGCGAAGATCAGCACCAGCACCGGGCCCAGCACGAACGGCGGGATCACGTTGCCGAAGTTGCCGATTAGCATCACGAAACGATCGATCAGGCTGTCGCGGCGCACCGCGGCGACGGTACCGAGCAGCACGCCGAGCACGATCGCGATCGGGATCGAGATGCCGCCCACCCCGAGGCTGACCGGCAGGGCCTTGCGCACCAGGTCGTTGACGGACCAGTCGACGTAGCGGAACGAAGGCCCGAGATCGCCGTGCAGCAGCGAGTTCAGGTACAGCAGGTACTGCTTCCACAGCGGCGCGTCGAGGTGGTACTTCGCGTTCAGGTTCGCGATGGTGGCCGCCGACAGCTGCTTCTCGCTGTCGAACGGCCCGCCCGGCGTGAAGTGCAGCAGCAGGTAGCAGACGGTGATCACGGCGAGGATCGTCGGGATCGCCCAGAGCGTGCGACGCAGTGCGTAGGCCAGCATGATGCGTTCCGCCTCAGTGCTTGATCAGATACATGTCTTGCGAGGCACGCATGTCGATCACGTTGCTCAGCGAGTAGCCGCCGACATAGGACTTGACGAGGCGGTCCGCCGAATACTGGAACAGCGGCAGCATCGGGTAGTCGTTCATCGCCAGGTCGTGCGCCTGCGTCAGCAGCGCGGTGCGCTCCTTGTCGTCGAGCTTCTGGTTGGCCTGGTCGATCAGCTGGTCGACCTTCGGATTGCAGTAGCCCACCGTGTTCTGCGCGCTGCCACAGCGGATCAGGTCGAAGAAGGTCATCGCGTCGTTGTAGTCGGCGAACCAGCCGTCGCGCGCCATCTCCACCTTGCCGTCGTGGCGCAGCTTCATCAGCACCTTGAATTCGACGTTCTCGAGCTTGGCGGTCACGCCCAGCTTGGTGCGCCATTCCGATGCGGCGAACAGGGCCACCTTCTTGTGCAGGTCGCTGGTGTTGTAGGTCAGCGTGAAGCTCAGCGGGTTGGCATCGGAATAACCGGCTTGCTTGAGCAGGTTCTTCGCGTAGTCGACGCGCTTGGCCATCGGCCAGGCGGCCCAGTCGGGCTTGAACGGCTGCACGCCCTTGGTGCCGTTCGGCATCAGGCCGTACATCGGCACTTCGCCGGCCTGCGTGAGCCTGGAGGTGAGGATGTCGCGATCGAGCACCATCGACAGCGCCTGGCGCACGCGCTTGTCCTTGAAGGCCGCGTCGCTGTTCTTCATGTAGAAGTAGTAGGTCGCGAGCTGCAGGCCCGGGCGCAGCTCCTTGCCGAACTGCTTGTTGACCTGGTTGAACACGCCGGCGGGGATCGAGTAGGTGTAGTCGATCTGGCCGGACTGATACATGCGCATTGCCGTATCGTCGCTTTCGATCGGCAGGTAGGTGACGTTCTTGATCACCACCTTGCCGGTGTTCCAGTACTTGTCGTTCTTGGTCGCGAGGATGCGGTTGTTCGGCTGCCAGTCCACCAGCTTGTAGGCGCCGTTGCTGACGATGTTCTGCGGACGCGTCCAGGCGTCGCCGAACTTGGTCACGTCATCCTTGTTGACCGGCACCAGCGGGGCCATCGCGGTCAGTTCCGGGAAGAAGGCCACCGGGTTCTCGGTCTTCACCTCGAGCGTGTACGGGTCCACCGCGCGCACGGCCAGCGCCGAGGGCGGCTGCTTGCCGGCGATCACGGCCTTCGCGTTCTTGATGAACTCCACCAGGATGGTGTATTTCGAGCCCGTCTTCGGGTCCACCACGCGCTGCCAGGCATAGACGAAATCGGCCGCGGTCACCGGCTGGCCGTTGCTCCACTTCGCGTCGTGACGCAGCTTGAACACCCAGGTATCGGGCGACGGGTGCTCCCACGATTGCGCGACGCCCGGCACCAGCTTGCCGTCGGCGTCGATCCGGGCCAGGCCCTCGAACAGGTCCAGGCCGATGGTGTTGCCGGTCCAGGATTCGATATGGGCGGGATCGAGCGACTCGACCTCGGCCGGCACCTGGCGCGTGATGTCCTGCTGCGCGGCCAGCGTGACGTTCGCCGGGACGTTGACGGCAGACGCGGTGGAGGCCGCGGTGAGGGCGAGCGCGGCCAGCACGGCCGCCATGGCATGCGTATGTTTCATCGTGTGCGATTGACAGAGGGAACGAGGGGAGCGGATGCGGATTTACCGCGTGCGACGCCGGGGATATTTACGAATGAGACGAAAGAAGGGGCCCATGATGCTTGTCTTTCATATTAGTAATCCTGGTCATTCTCCGGGCGGAAATCCCGTCGATATCAGGGATTACCCGCGCCACGGCCGCTCTCTATGTGCTTACCGGCCACGGCATGGGACGCCGCATGCTTACAGTGGAAGGAACCATAGCAGACCGAAATCAGGTCGTCAAAAAATGTTTGATGAAAAATAACTAAATTAGATTGATATGGAGGAGGGTGTCTGTTCCGGCTGCGTTATCGATGTGAATCGCCTGGTTTTCATTTTGATTGCAGCGAGCGTGATAAAGAACGCCGGGACGGATCATCGGACACGGTCCTGCTCCGAATAGCGCGTCGAGAAACTGCGCGCGGCGATCAGCACCGGCAGCAGGGCCTGCCCCATTTCAGTCAAACGATATTCGACCCGCAAGGGTTTTTCGGCGAAATCGATTCGCTCGATCAGGCCGTCGTGCGCCAATTCGCGAAGATGCTGGGTCAGCATCTTTTGCGAAATGCCGGGCAGGTCGCGTTTCATCCGCAAGGTGCGCAGCGCCGGGTCGGCAGCCTGGAGGAGATCGCGAATGCCGTCGCCTTCCTCGCGAGCCCGCTGGCGAGCTATATCACCGGCGTCAACCTGCGTATCGACGGCAGCCTGTCGCCTGGCTTGTGAGCTTGCCGTGGCTTCCGTGCCGGGGCAGCCATGGCGTTCACAGGTCGCCTGTATCCCCCGGCTCGCCGAACCACTGGCCGAGGGCTTGTGAAAGGCCCGCTGCGTCCGACGGCGAGTCGGTTGCCCATGCAACGAACCCGTCAGGCCGCACCAGCACCGCGCGCAGCCCCAGCGAATCCCTTGCTTCGCTCGCGACACCGGCCACGCGCCCTTGCCAGCGACGCACTTCAGTCAGCCGTTGCGGATCGCGCTCGAAATCGAGGAACAAGCCCTTGCCGTCGCGCAGCAGGCTGCCGGCCAGGGTCCCGTCGCCCAGTTCGAACTCCGGCAGGCTGCATCCCATCAAGGGGTGTCCATCGCCAAGCGGGTAGCGCAACGATAAACCCCATACGCGCTCGGCAAGGTACGCGGCGCCGTCATCCGTCGCCGCCAGGTCGCGCATGATGGCCGCCAGGGCGCGCGTGCTTGCCGTCGGCCGCATCAAGGCCACCTGCGCGCGCGACCAGTCGAGAATGCCGGCGCCTACCGGATGCCGCTCCGCTTGATAGCTATCGAGCATCGCCTCGGGCGTGTCGCCGCGTATCGTCGAGGCCAGCTTCCAGGCCAGGTTCATCGCGTCGCCGATGCCGAGATTGAGTCCCTGCCCGCCCAGCGGCGAGTGGATATGCGCGGCATCGCCGGCAAGCAGAACGCGCCCCTGGCGATACCTGCGCGCCTGGTAGGCGCGATCGGTCCAGGTGCTGGCGAGCAGCAGGCGAGTCAGTTCGACGTCGACACCCGATACGCGGCGCAGCACGGTTTGCGCATGCTCCAGCGTGATCGGCTGGCCTCGATGGCAAGCGCCGCCGTCGAAGTCCACCATCGCGATGGTGCCGGGCGGCGTGAAGGTATACATGCCATTGGGCGTGTAATGCCGCCCGGGGCGCAGCGCGTGCGGATCGCGCAGCTCCGCTTCGACCGAATAGCCGGTGAACTCGGGATCGGTGCCGGCGAAGGCGATGCCGGCCAGCTTGCGAACCGTGCTGCGCCCGCCATCGCAACCGACCAGCCAGCGCCCGCGAAAACTCTCGCCGCCGGCGCGAACGCTCACGCTGTCCTCGCCGCCGAGCAGGCGATCGACTTCGTGGCCGCGCCGGATCTCGGCGCCCATCGCGATGGCCCGCCGAGCCAGCACGGTCTCGAGCATCTCCAGTTCGACGGCCATGCCTTCGCCGGCCGGGCTCGGCAGCCGATACGGCCAGCGCGAGCTGTCGATCGCGTCGTGATGAAACTGGATGCCGGCGAAGTGGCCGCCGGGCTTGCGCGACTGGCCGGCCCAATGCGGAGCCGGGGCGGGCTGGTCCGACGCGTCGCGCGCCTGTTGCGCGGCCAGCAGCTCGTCGAGCAGGCCACGCCGATGGAAGGCTTCGAGCGTGGCGACCGACAGGCCGCGCAGCCCGAACGGCAGGCGCTTCAGCGGCGCTTGCGGGGCTTGCGCGCGCTCCAGCACCAGCACGGAAAGCTTGAACAGGCGCAGTTCGCAGGCGAGAAACAGCCCGACGGGGCCTGCGCCCGCGATGACGACATCATGAGAATTGAGGGTGTGATCGTGCATGAACGGCTCCATTGTCGAGGTTCGACCGGAGCGTTTCTCAGGCTGAGCGCCACACGGACGAACGGGAGGAAGCCTGGACGGCGTTCCATGTTCGTCGCGGGGATCTCATGCACGAGGCCAAAGACCAGAGCTTTCGTTACCGAAAGGACTTGGGCTTACCAAACCAAGTCTGCCTTTTCCGACACGGCTTTATATCATCGCGGCGGGCGCGGCGCAATGGCCTGCCGGCACGCGATAGTCAGGTTACCGAAGCGACGGCGTTGGAGTTTCAGTTCATGTCCTGCGAATGGATCCAGCGGCAACCCGGCTGCGCGGCGAGCGCCGCGTCGAGCAACGCGGCGGCGATGGAATCGGCGGGATTCACGCGCCATTTCCTCGGCAGCACGGGCGCCAGGAGCCGGACCAGCTTCAGCGCCGCGCCTTCCGCTTGCCGGCTCTCGTTGCGCGGCCCGTCGATCAGGCTGGGCCGGCAGATCGTCAGCGAGCGAAAGCCGATCGCCTGGATATCGCGCTCCACCTCGCCCTTGGTTCTCGGATAGAAGAATCGGGAGCTCGGCGACGCGCCCATCGCCGTGACGATCGCGAAGGTCGGGACGCCCGCATCGTGCGCGGCCTTGGCGAAGGCCAGCGGCAGTTGGTAGTCCACATGAATGAAGGCGGCCTTCGAGCCGGCCTTGGCCTGGGTGGTGCCCAGCGCGCAGGCGACGGCATCGAGCTGCTGCGACGCCAGCGCCGGCACCCAGTCGTCGAGCCGCGCCACGACGGGGTTCAGCAGTTTTGCGTCGGGCGGCAGCGGCGTTCTTGTCGGGGCGACCACTTGGGAGAACGCGCGGCTATCGAGCGCGAGCTTCAAGGCCCGGCTTCCCACCAGGCCGGTGGCACCCAGCAGCAACAGCTTCATCTTCCCGTTCTCCTTTTCATGCTTGCGCGCGCGGCGACGAACTCAGGCTTGCGGCTGCCCTTGCGCCGCGATCGTGACGGCTTCCCAGCGATCCCAGTTGCTCAGGCGCGAAGCATAGACCGCGCGGAATTTCTCGACCACCTTGGTTCCGATCGCCAGGCGCAGGGGCGGTTCCTCGGCATCCACGGCGGCGAGGATCGCCGCGGCCGTGGCGGCCGGATCGCCGAAGTCCTCGGGCTTGAAGGAGGATCGTACCGCCTGCCTGACCGAATCATAGGCGGCGATGGCCGGCGCGGATGCCGTCGCGGCGCGAAACCCGGTCGCGAAATGTCCCGGCTCGATGATGGTGACCTTGATGCCGAGCCCGGCCACTTCGCCGGCCAAGGCTTCCGACATGGCTTCGAGCGCGAACTTGCCGGGCGTGTAGCTGCCGCCGGTGGGAAAGCCGATGATGCCGCGGATGCTCGACACGGTGAGCACATGGCCGCTGCCCTGCGCACGCAGGATCGGCAGCGCGGCCTGGATGACCGACAGCGCGCCGAACACATTGGTATCGAAATTGGCCTTGACCTGCTCGAACTCCAGTTCCTCGATCGCGCCCATGTAGCCATAACCGGCATTGCAGAGCACCACGTCGAGGCGCCCGAAATGCCGGTGCGCCTGCTCGAGCGCCTCGAACACGGCGGCGCGATCGGTGACGTCGAGCGCCAGCGCCAGCACCGCATCGCCATGCGCCGCGACGAGTTCGTCGAGCGCTGGCGCGTGCCGCGCGGTGGCGACGACCTTGTCGCCGCGTGCCAGCGCGGCCTCCGTCCAGACGCGGCCCAAGCCGCGCGAGGCACCCGTGATGAACCAGACCTTCGACCCTGCCATGACGAACCTCCCTGGTGAGTATTTTGCACTGAGTGCAAAATGTAGCACTCAGTGCAAATTTGTCAAGAAGCGCGTCAACCGGCAGACTGGCGGCCATGGTTGATACTGAAAACGCCCCCAACGATCTGCGTGAACGCAAACGCCAACTGACGCTCGACCGGATCGCCGAAGTCGGCCTGAAACTGTTCGTCGAGAACGGCTATGAGGCGACCACGCTCGATGCGATCGCGGCCGCGGCGGGGATCTCGCGGCGCACCTTCTTCCACTACCTGAAGTCGAAGGAGGAGGTGCTGCTCGCGCACGAAAGCGGCAAGTTCCCGCAATCGCTGCGGCCGACCTTCCTGGCGCAGTCGCCGAAGCAATCGCCGCTGGCGACGGCGCGCAAGACGCTGCTGGCGCTCGCCGGGATGTACGAGACCCGCGAGTCGATCCTCGCCGACCGCGTGCTGCGCTCGATCGAGGCGCTGCGGCTGCGCAAGGAGGCGCTGCTGGTGCAGATGGAGGATGTGCTGGCCGAGGCGATGTACGAGCGCTGGCCGGATCCGGCGCGGCGGCAGGCGCTGCGCCTGGACGCGATGATCGCGATCGGCACCTTGCGGGTCGCCAAGGAGAACTGGCGGCGCGAGGAAGCCGCGCGTCCCCTGACGCACTACATCGACGAGGCCTTCGGCCTGCTCGGGCAATTGTCGAAACGGGAGCGCGACCTGGTCGATTGAGGCGCCGCGCATCCACAAGCGGAAACGGCGACGCACCTGAAGTGCGTCGCCGTTTTCATATGGAATGCGAACGACCGGGCGATCAGTAAACGGCCTTCCAATGCCCCGGGACCCATTCCCAGTGATTGCCTTCCCAGCGGTAATGCCCCTTCACCCAGTGATAGCCGGGCGCCGGCGCGGCCGGTATCACCTCCACGCGCGGTTCCGGCTGCGGCGGTCGCACCGGCTCGACCACGCAGGCCGAAAGCAGGGCCGCGCACAGGCTGGCGGTGAAGGCGGCGATGGTTTTGGATCGGATCGTCATGATGCATGTCCTCCCAGGACTGTTATCGATCTGTTCTTGAAACGCCGGCTTGCCGGCCGGCACGCAAGCGGGCGCTTCAGGCGTGAACCAGGCCCGTCATCGGTCGGCTCGCGGCCGGGCGCTCGAACAGCGCCGCGCTGGCGCGTTGCGGATCGAGGCGCAGCGTCTCGGCGGCGGCGCCGGCGATCAGCGCGTCGAGCGAGGCGGTCGGCTTGAGGTCGCGGCCTTCGTAGAGATCGGCCTGGCGCAGGCCGGGCCAGTCGGCGATCACGCGGCCGCCGGCCACGGCGCCGCCGAGCAGCATCGCCACCGAGCCCTGGCCGTGATCGGTGCCGCCGGTGCCGTTGGCGGCGGCGGTGCGGCCGAACTCGGTGGCCACCAGCACGGTGGTGTCGTTCCAGACCGGGCCCAGCCCGTCGCGCAGCGAGGCCAGCATCGCGTCCAGCCCCTTCAGCACGTTGGCGAGGCGCGCGTTCTGCGCGCTGTGCGTGTCCCAGCCGCCGGTCTCGATCATGGCGATGCGCGGGCCGTCGTCGCGCGCGAGGAAGCTCGCCGCCAGCTTGCCGACGCTGGCCGGGTCCTGCCGCGCGCCGGCGTCGTGCGCCAGGCCGCGTGCCTGCATCGCCGAGGTCCATAAAGGCCCGAGCTGCGCATCCTGCTCGTAGAGCGAGGAGACGCGCGTGAGCAGATCGTCGGGCGCGCCGGGCAGGCCCGAAGGCGCATAGGAGGTGACGCGGGCCGGCCCGCGCAGCGCGGCGGGCACGGTGGGCGCCAGTGCGATCGCGTTCTCGCGCGTGGCCGGCAGCATCGCGACGAGCCGGTTCAGCCAGCCGTCCTTGACCTGGTAGGGCGACAGGCCGCCCGTCTCCAGCACGTTCTGGCCGTCGAAATGCGAGCGGTCGCGATAGGGCGAGGCGATCGCGTGGACGAACAGCGCCTGGCCGCCCTGGTACATCCGCGCCGTCTGCACCAGCGAGGGATGCAGCGCGAAGCTGCCGTCCAGGCGCGCGGCCTTGGCGGGGTCGATCGCGAGCTCGCCGCGCAGCCGGGCGTAGTCGGGCTCGGCATAGGGCACCAGGATATTGAGTCCGTCGGCCGCGCCGCGCTGGATCACGAACACGAAGCGGCGATCGCTGGCGACGTTGGCGAACGCGAGCCGCGGCGCGATCAGCAGGGTGCCGGCACCGGCGGCGACGGTGCCGAGGAATCGGCGGCGGGAAGGCAGCATGTTTACCTCCGTTGGAAGTCGGGCGAGACGAGCAGCAGCGCCAGCGCGGTGGTGGAACTTTCGGCGCGCGACACGGCGGTGGCGGTGGCGTCGCCCAGCGTGCCGGCGAACAGTGTGTTGCCGAGCTGGCGCGCGTCGACGCGATCGCCGGTGCGCGCGGCCAGGCGCTGCGCGACCTCGACGCGGCGCACCAGCGCGTCCGGCGCGGCCCAGCTCGCGGCGATATCGTCGTAGCCGGCGGGCGAGCCGGGGCGCCACACGGGCTGGCCGAGCTGGGTCAGCAGCGGGGCGGCCTTGAGGCCGTCGAGCGAGGTCCAGCCGAGCCCGCGCAGCGAGGAGAGCGTCCAGTCCCAGGGCGTCTTGAACTTGGCGGCGCTCGGCGACCAGGCCTCGGGCGCTTCGACCAGCGCGCGATAGACGGTCGGCAGGTCGCCGCCGCTGCGCTCGAAGGCTTGCGCGAGCCGCTCGGTCAGCGCGGCGGGCGGATCGTCGGCAACGAAATGACGCGCCAGTTGGAAGGCCAGGTGGCGCCCCGTGGCGGGCGCGCGGGCGAGGTCGCCGAGGATCGCGAGCGCCTGTGCTTCGCCATCCTGATCGTAGCGGCGGCCGAGCACGCTGCGCGTGCCGGGTTCGTGCAGCGCCGGGCGGAACACGAAGCTGCCCGGCGGCGCATCCTTGGGCTGCGGGCCGCGCACGCCGGCCACGCTCCAGCCGGTCAGGGCGCGCGCGAATTCGGTGACGTCGGCCTGGGTGTAGCCGCTGCGCACGCCGAGCGTGTGCAGCTCCATGATCTCGCGCGCGAGGTTTTCGTTGAGGCCGCGCTTGCGGGCCGGGTCGCGTGCGTCGGCGCGCATGGCGGCGCGGCTGTCGGGGCCGACCGAGCGCGTCTGGTCCAGGAACAGCTGCATGGCGGGATGCTGCTCGGCCGCCACCAGCAGGTCCTCGAAACGGCCGAGCACGTGCGGGCGGATCGCCTCCAGCTCGAAGGCGCCGGCCAGCCCCGCCACCTGCCCCTTGTCCACCGACACCGCGAAATGATTGGCCCAGAAGTGCACCAGCCGTTCGACGAAGGGCGTCGGCGTGCTCAGCGCGCTCTCGACGCGCGCATCGACGGCATCGCGATAGACCGCCACGCTCTCGCGGCGAATCATCTGGTTGAGGGCCTGGCGTGCAGCCTGCGCGGGGTTCTGCGTCGCGCCGGGTGCGGCCGACGAGGCCGCCGCGAGCCTGGCGGCCGGTGATGTCGCGGGCGGCATGGACGCGGCCTCGCCGGCACTGGCGGCGCGAAATTCGTTGCGCTGCGCGCCGAAGCGTGTAGCCAGCGCGACCGCGCCTGGCGTTTCGGCCCAGGCCGCCGGGCGCGCTTCATAACGCGCGAACTGGTCGAGCAGCCAGGCTTTCGGATCGGCGGGGGCGCTGTCGTCGGCGCGCGCGCCGAGGCCGAAGCGGTTCAGCGCGATCGCGGCGGCGGTAAGGCGGGGCGGAACGTTCATACGGAGTCCTGCCGGCGTGGATGATCTCCATTAAACGGAGCACGCCGCGAAATCCGTCGCGTCGGGCGAAAATTTTTTCGGGCGGCCTGCGCAAGACCGCCCGGTCTACATCAACGGCCGGCGCGCGAGGGCCGGCAGGGCGCCGGCGTGGGCAGTTCGCGCGTCGCGGGCCCGGCGATCAGTCTTCGCCTGGCCACCAGGGTTTCGGCGCGCGGTCGATCAGGTAATCGTCGAGTTCCTTGCCTTGCAGCCATTTCGGGCGCGGGCCGCGGCCCGACCACGAATTACCCGAGGACGGGTCGTAGTATTTGGCGGGCGCGGCGCGACGCATTTTCGCCGGCTCGCGGAAACCGGCCGCACGCAGCAATTCGTCTTCGGTAATACCGTATTGCTCTACCTGATCCTTGAGAGTCGAAAGCAGGCCACGCTTGCCTTCTGTCTTGGCCTCGGCGATCTGGCGGTCGAGTTCACGCAGCTGCTCTTCGAGAACGTTGAGGTTATTGCTCATTGTGGGTGGGCGAGTGTCGATAGGGCGCCATATTACTAGGCTCGGGGCACATTTTCACATATACCGGCAATCTGCCTGATTCATTCGAGGCATTTAATTACATGCGATTACCCGAAGCAAGGGATTTATTGCACCCGGCGGGATGGGCCGTTGCGCGGCACGCATCCCTTTGCAGCGCGATGAATGCGCCGATAAAAAACGGCGGGGCGGGCCAGAAGGCCCGCCCCGCCGGTATTTCGGGGTCCGGACGGCGTCGCCCGCCGCCGTCCGGCCGGTTCGATCAGCGCTGTTGCAGGCGGATGTCGCGCGACGAGGCGCCCACGTAGACGCTGCTGCCCGACACGAAGCGCCACTTGCCCTGCGTGTCGTCCCACACGCTCTGCATGCGCGGCGTGACGATCACATTGACGCGGCGCGACTCGCCCGGATTCAGGCGAACCTTGTCCCAGCCGACCAGGCGGCGCGGCGGCTCGTCCTTGTACGGCACACCCAGGTAGACCTGCGGAATCTCGGCGCCGGCCACGCGGCCGCTGTTGCGGACCGTGAAGCTCACGTCGAGCAGGTTGCCCGGCAGACGCAGCACCGACAGGCCCGAGTACGCGAATTGCGTATACGAGAGCCCGAAGCCGAATTCGAACATCGGATCGATGTTCTTCGCGTCATACCAGCGATAGCCCATGTCGAGCTTCTCGCTGTAGACGGGATTCGGATCGAAGCTGCCGTTGCTGCCCCAGGTCGGCGTGTCCTGGTCGCGCGCCGGGAAGGTCACCGGCAGCTTGCCGGAAGGATTGACCTGGCCGAACAGCAGGTTGGCGATCGCCTTGCCGCCGCCGTCGCCCGGGAACCAGGCCTCGACGATCGCCGAGACATTGTCCTTCCACGGCATCAGCACCGGGTTGCCGCTCTCGACCACCACCACCGTGCGCGGGTTGGCGGCCGCCACCGCCGAGACCAGCGCATCCTGGTTCGACGGATTGGCGAGCGAGAGGCTCTGCAGGTCGCCGAAGTCCTCGCCGGCCGGCTGCGCGACCACCACGATCGCCACGTCGGACTGCTTGGCGAGCGCCGCGGCCGAGTCGATCTCCTGCTGCGTGTAGGCGCGGAACGGTTGTTGCTGGTCGCTGTTGCCGGCGAAGCTGACCTGCGCGCCCGGCGCGAGCTGCTGGATCGCGGCGACGATCGGCGTATCGAGCTTGAGCCAGGGGTTGTGCCACCAGCCGCAGCCCGTCGAGCTGCCGAACTGCAGGCCGCCGCAGCCGGCGAACGAGCCCGTCACCGGGTCGCGCGTGTTGCCCGAGCCGCCGCCGGAGAGCACCGCCGCGTCGGCATGGCCGCCGATCACGGCGATCCGCTTGAGCGCCGAGGCGACCAGCGGCAACTGGTTGCCCTCGTTCTTCAGCAGCACCATCGACTGCTCGGCGGCCTTCTGCGCGAAGGCGTTGCCGGCCGCGAAATCGACCGTGCCGCTCTTGGCGGGATGATCGACCAGGCCGAGCCGGATCATGGTGTAGAGCTTGCGCCGCACCATGTCGTCGAGCCGCACGGTGGACACCGAGCCGTTCGCGATCGCCTGCTTGACGGCGGCCGGCGTCAGGTAGACGGTGGCGCCGACGTCCTCTTCCTCGTCGAGCCCGGCGTTGATCGACTTCGCCGTGCTGTGCGCCGCGCCCCAGTCGGACTGGACCTGGCCTTCGAAGCCCCAGTCGTTCTTCAGCACGGTGGACAGCAGGTAGGTGTTCTCGCAGGCATAGTCGCCGTTCAGGCGGTTGTACGAGCACATCACGCTGCCGGGACGCGCGCGCTTGGCGGCGATCTCGAAGGGCAGCAGGTAGATCTCGCGCAGCGTGCGCTCGTCGATCTGCGTGTTGCCGCCCTGCCGGCCGTGTTCCTGCTCGTTGCCGGCGTAGTGCTTGATGGTGGCGATCACTTTTTCGCGCTGCGTGCCGTCGGTGCGCTCGGCCAGCAGGTCGCCGGCGAGCTGCGGATCCTCGCCGAGATACTCGAACAGGCGCCCGCCGCGCGGCTCGCGCGCGAGGTTGGTGCCGCCGCCCAGGCCCATGCCGAATCCTTGCGCGCGCAACTGCTGCGCGACCTGCCGGCCATAGGCGTTGGAGAGCTGGCGATCCCAGCTGGCGGCCACCGCGATGGTGGCCGGGAAGGTGGTGCTGGGTTGCGAGGTGCTGCCCGAGCCGGTCGAGGAATCGGCCATGTTCAGGTCGGGGATGCCCAGGCGCGGCACGCCCTGGATATAACCGGCGCCGCCGCCGGGCACCGCGCTCATCTCGTACTGCGAATGAATCAGCTGCAGTTTTTCATCGAGCGTCATCTTGCGCAGGAGCACGTCGGCCCGGATTTGCGCGGCGATCGAACCGACCACGTCGAGGCTCGACGGCGTGGGCGGGAAGTTGATGATGTCGGGGGCGCCGGCCGCATGGGCACCGGCGAACGCGAACGCCGCCACGGCGGCGGCCGACCAGAGTCTGACCTGCATGTCTCTCTCTCCGTTTGGTTCTGGTTGGGTGTCTCTGATGCAGGAAGCGACAACGGATGCAACGCGGAACGCGGTCCGCGTGTGCCGCGACGGTGCGCACCGTCGCGACGGAGTGGAGAATCGACGTGGCCAGTGTGATGTAGGAAACCTCCACCGGCTTCGATAGTAGGAATGTAGTCCGACTACAGCATCGGTGTTTTCCCTCAATCCTCGGATCTTTCTTCGTGGTGCCGATGTCGTCTCTTTTTCGAGCGGAAAAGCTTCCCGAGAGGTATCGAAAAAGGAATGTAAGAAGTGCCGAAAAACCAGGCGGGGCGCGGGATATGCGCGAAGGGGAAAATTTCGCGGAGGGGGAAGTGAGAAGGCCCCGCATCGCCATCGACGATGCGGGGCCTTGCCGGGTCATGCCGTCATCACGAGTTCGTCATGCCGATCCCGAACACGTGCATCTTGCCGGCGCTGACCTGGCGCGGCAGCGTGATGCTGGTCACCACCTTGCCCAGCGGCACCGGAATCTTCTGCGCGAAGATGTAGGTCTTCACGTTGTCCTGCTGGCCGCTGGCCGAGTTGCGATAGGCCATCGTGACGGCCACCGTCGAGCTCGGGCTCGCGCCGCCGCCGTTCAGGGTCCAGTCGTCGAAGCTCAGCGTGACCGCCTGGCTCGAGCCGTCCGCGAAGTTCAGCTGCGCCGTGCCCTTGCTCGGGCCGTTGTTGGCCGAGCCGAGCACCACCACGCCGGTGCCCACCGAGCCCGGCGGCAGCATCACGGTCTGCCCGACGGTGACGGTGTTGTCGAGCGTGAGCGGGCCGCCCGCCACCGCCACGCTGGCGCCGGCCACCGCGAACGGCTTGCCCGGCTGCACGCCCGCCGCCGTCAGCGCATTCAGCGAGTAGCTGAACAGGCTGCCGTCGAAGTCCGCGCCCTGGCCGTCGCTGTTGGTCGCGCCGTCCGCGCTGAAGCCGCGGTTGTTGTAGCTGTCGGCCGCGTTGATCGCCACCGGCACGCCGAACGACGGCGGCTGCTTCTGGCTGCCCCATTGCGAGGGCGAACTGCCCATCGAGAAGTGCAGGGTGGCGCCGTTGGCGATGTCGTCGTAGGCGACCCAGGCGGTGTCGTGGGCACGGCCGTCGATCGACAGCGAACGCACGTAGCTCGAGTTCGGCGCGCCCGCCGCGCGGATCCGCCAGGTGCGGCCGTTGCCGAGCCGCACGTCGATCTGCGGGAACTGCGGGCTGCCGATCGCCAGGCCCGCCACGCCCGGGATCTGCGGGTACAGGCCCAGCGCGCCCCACACATACCAGCCCGACACGGCGCCGAGGTCGTCGTTGCCCGGCAGGCCGTCGGGGCCGGTGCCGAACGCGGCGGCCATGATCTGCTGCACCACGCGCTGCGTGCCCGAAGGCTGCGCCGCCCAGTTATAGAGCCAGGGCACCTCGAAGGTCGGCTCGTTGCCCATGTAGAAATTGGGCAGGCTCAGGCCGGCGTTGAGCACCGTGAAGAACTGGTCGAGCCGGGACGTCACCGTGCTGTTGCCGCCGAGCTGCGCGAACAGGCCCGCCGCGTTGTACGGCACCATCCAGGTGTACTGCTCGGCATTGCCCTCCACGTAGTTGTCGCCGCTGCTCGGCGTTTCCGGGATCCAGGCGCCGTTCGACTGGCGGCCCGCGATCAGCGGCGGCGTGAGCGAGGTGTTGAGCAGGTTCTGCCAGTAGGCCGAGCGGCCCAGCAGCATGCGCTGCGTGGCGGTGTCGCCCAGTTCGCCGGCGAAGCGCGAGATCGCGAAGTCGCTGCTCGAGTATTCGAGCGTCGACGAAGCCTGCCCCCACTCGCCGCTGGTGATGTAGCCGGTCTGCAGGTAGCTGGCGCGGCCGCCATTGGTGGTGACGTTGTTGCAGGCGGTGCCGGGGATGTTCGCCATCTTCACCATGTGCTGCAGGGCCGATTGCGTATCGAAGCGCCGCGCGCCGAAGGCATAGGCGCTGGAGACGATCAGCGAACCGGCATCGCCCGGCATCACGCCGTCCTCGACGTTGTCGTTGACCCAATGCGGGATCGCGCCGCACTGGTCCGCGTCGTTGACGAGCGACTGGATCATGTCGCTGGTTTCCGACGGGTTGAGGATCGACTTCAGCTGGATCAGCGAGCGGTAGATGTCCCAGCCCGAGAACGACGAATACTGTGCCTGCTGGCCCTTGGCGACCTGGTGCACGGTATTGTCGAAGCCGATGTACTGACCGTTCACGTCGCTGAAGATGCTGGGCGCCCACAGCGCGTGATAGAGCGCCGTGTAGAACTTCTTCTTCGCGTCGGCGGTGCCGCCCGCCACGCGGATCGCGTTGAGGCGGTCGTTCCAGGTGCTGTCGGCCTGCGTGCGCACGCCGTCGAAGTCCCAGCCGCGATTTTCCGCGTCGAGGTTGGCCTTCGCGTTGGCGACGCTGACGTAGGAGATGCCGATCTTCATCTTCACCGTCAGGCCCGAGCGGAAGCCGAGCTGGGCCACGCCGTGCGAGATCGCGGCCGAGGTGAAGGGCCGGTCGAAGGCCGCATAGAAGTAGACCGGCACCGGCACCGAGTTGCCGCAGAAGCCGCCGCCCACCGTGCTGCCCGAGATCACGCTGTCGGACACCTGCGTGATCGAGCCGGTGGTGGAGGTCTTGGTGTTGGTGCGCGTGGCGTCCAGCACCAGCAGCGCGGGCTTGCCGGCCGGGTAGGTGAACTGGCCGAAGCCGGTGCGCAGGGTGGCGGTCAGCTCCACCTTGATCTGCGAATCGAGCAGCACCGAGTAATAGCCCGGCTTGGCCGTTTCGTTCGCATGACTGAAGGTGGGTACCAGCTGGGTGAAGTCGGTGGTGGGCATCACCGGGAATTCGCCGTTGTTGCCGCCGCAGCCGGCACCCGGCATGTGCGTCACGCTGAAGCCCTGGATCGAGTTGATGTCGTAGTAGTAGCCGGCCGGCGAGCCCGGCTCCTTGCTGCTGTTCGGCGCCGGCGTGGTGTTGGTGTCGGGCGCCCACTGCACCATGCCCGAAGGCAGGCCGGCAGCCGGCTCGACACTGCCGGCCTGCCCGGCCGGCACGGGGTTCGGCGAGTTGCTGGCCAGCGTGCCGATCAGCGGATCGACGTACTGGGTCAGGGACAGGCTGCGGTTGTCGTCGAGGTTGGTCGTGTCGGCCGCGGAGGCTGACGGACGCGCCGCCAGTATCGAGGCGGCGCCACCGCTGCCGCCGTCGTCTCCCCCACACGCGCTCACTGCGCAGGCCACGGCCAGTGTGGCTGCGAGCGTCGTGAATCGATTCATGATCGTCTCTCTCTCCATTCTTCTTTGCTTCTTGCGTATCGACGATTCGAACGATCGAACCGCCGGCTCGTCGCGACTCCTGCTTCGTTACAAGGTCTTACTGTCTTGCTGCGTCGTAAGACTAGGATTCGGACGAATCCGCCGTCAATCGAATAAACACAGTTGTAATATTTTTCTTAGATTTACTAAACGATACGCAACGTGACGAAACGCGGCGTCGTTGTGCTCAATGCCGGCGACGCAGAAAAACACGGCGAAATTTGCGGCGCTGCGTCGTGACGGCCATCGATTCGATGAAGCGAAAAACGCGTGGCGCGAGCCATCGCGATCGCATCAGAACGCGGGCAGTTGGCGCGCGATTCGCGTGATGGTCACAGGGAAGGGAGGAGGGATTCGCGCGGCTGCACGAGCGTGCTGCTGCGCATGCACATCGGGCCAGGCGGGAGGACGGAACGGTCCGTCGAGGCGAGATTGTCGGCAGCCGTGCGAAGCGGCTTCGCACGGGATGCGCGGCGTGTTGCGCCGCGCATCCCGTAGCTTCACGTCACTGACGCGGCGGGATCGGCGCGCGTGCCGCTCCCGAGCGCCATTGCCCGCTGTGCCGCAAGCCGTCGACGAAACGCTGGCGTTCGTCGGGCGACAGCGTTTCGGCGAAATCGACCACGTTGCTCTCCACCTGGGCGCGCAGGCGCAGGTCGGCATCGCGCGTGCGCGCGAGCGCCTCGTCCACGGCCGAGCGATCGAGCTGGGGCATGGCCAGCAGGTCGAGCACGTCGCGGCGGCCCTCGCGGGCCTCGCGCACATAGACGCGGCCGTCGCGGCGGGCTGCCTTCAGCGCCTCGGCGAATTGCTGCTGCCGTTCCGGCGGCAGGCCCTCGGCGGCGAAGCGCAGCGCGGTCCTGGCGGTGGGCGCGCCGCCGGCATGATGGCGGGAGAACCACTGATAGGCGCCGCCGGCGATCGCGCCGAGCAGGAACACGTTCAGCACCACCGAGTGGCGGGGGTCTTGCTGCTCGGCGATATCTAGGCCGGCGAGGGCGGCCGGCAGGGCGGCGCGGCGTGTTTCGGCCGGCGCTTGTCATTCCGGCGCGGCCGCCCCTTGTCAAACCCGCGCGTTTTCGCGAAGATAGCCGGCACCGTTTCCCTGACACGGCCGCCACGGCCGCTTCCGACAACAATGCCGAGACATCCCGAATCCCCGCGCGGCCGCGCCGCGCTCGCCGTCTTCA